>JBCECW010000274.1:0-5867 GCA_039207785.1 Pseudomonas sp.
GGTTTCAAGCGGTGATGGCCATATAGATGTTGTAGGCGCTGATCAGGGTGATCAGGCTGCCGATCAGCATCAGCAGGGTTTTGGCATGCAGCTTCTTGCACAGCAAGGCGGCAAACGGCGCGGCGAACAGACCACCAAATACCAGGCCCGCCACCATCAGCCAGGTGCTTGGCTGGCCGGCCAGCAAGATAAACGAAGTGGCGCTGGCGATGGTCAGGAAGAACTCGGCGAAGTTCACCGAGCCGATGGTGGTGCGCGGATCGCTGCCCGAGCCAATCAGCGTGGTGGTCACCACCGGGCCCCAGCCACCGCCGCCGGCGGCATCGACGAAGCCGCCGAACAAGGCCAGCTTGGCGATATGTTTGGGCTCGCGTTTTTGCACCACATGCAGGAACGCCTTGCGCAGGATATACAGGCCCATGATCAGCAAATACGCCGAGATAAAGGGCTTGAGTACCTTGCCGTCGAACTGGGTAATGATCACCGCACCGAGCACGGCGCCGATCATGCCGGGGATCAGCAGGCGTAGAAACAGCGACTTGTTGACGTTGCCGAGCTTCACATGGGAAATGCCGGAAAGGCCCGTGGTAAACACTTCAGCGATATGCACGCTGGCACTGGCCGCAGCCGGCGTGGCACCGGCACTGAGCAGAAAGGTGGTGGCGGTGATGCCATAGGCCATGCCCAGGGCGCCATCGATGGCCTGGGCAAAAAAGCCCACGGCGACGGCGCTCCAGAACATCGGGTCATTGAGCGCGTACTCGATAATTTCCCAGCCGCTGCGCTGGTGGTCGCCGAAGAACAGGCGCCAGGCCAACACGCTCAACAAACTCAGAAGAATGCCCACCGCCAGCCACATGGCAATGCGCAGCACAGGGTGGTTGCCAGGGTGGGAAACGTAGTCTTCGACGGGCGGCAAGCCCATTGCCTGGTGTTCGGTGTTGATCGGGCTTGAGGAGTAATCGAGTTCGCGGATTTTCATCTACAGCAGGAGCCTGTATCGGGGTCGCGGTTAGCCGCAAGGTGGCGCCACCTTAGTGATGTTGCGTTAGAGAGTCTAAGAATCGTTGCTTAGGTTTATAGATCGTTCGGTTATTTATCAGTGACTGTCTGTGCCTATGTCCGCTGCCACACGGACCGTAGGATGGGTAGAGCGCAGCGAAACCCATCGATTTGCATAACGATGGGTTTCGCTGCGCTCTACCCATCCTACGTTGGAGGCGGCAATGCAAACCCTGGGTGTTCTGGGCGGTATGAGTTGGGAGTCGACGGTTACTTATTACCGTCTGCTGAACGAAGGCGTGCGCGATCAACTGGGTGGCCTGCATTCGGCGCCGTTGCTGCTGCATTCGGTGGACTTCGCGCAAATCGCGGCGATGCAAAAAAGTGGCGACTGGGAGGCTGCCGGCAAGGTGCTGGCGCGTGCCGCTCAGGGCCTTGAGCAAGCCGGCGCCACGGCCTTGCTGCTGGCCACCAACACCATGCACAAGGTGGCGCCGGCCATTGAGGCGGCGGTAAGCATTCCCTTGCTGCATATCGGTGATGCGGTGGGCCAGGCCCTGCAACAGAGCGGGGTAAAGAAGGCTGCGCTGCTGGGCACGCGCTTTACCATGCAGGAGGCCTTTTACCGCGAGCGGTTGGGCGAGCGCTTTGCCATCGACGTGCTGGTGCCAAGCCTGGAGGAGCAAGGCGAAATCGACCGCATCATTTTTCAGCAGCTCTGCCTGGGGCAGTTTCCTGAGGCGTCCAGGCACTATTACCTGGACTGTCTGGCACGCCTGCAGGCGCAGGGCGCGCAAGTCGCGATTCTCGGCTGCACCGAGATCGGCTTGTTGCTGGAGGGATGTAAATCGCCACTGCCGCTGCTCGATAGCGCCCATCTGCATGTGCAGATGGGGCTCGAGTGGCTATTGCAGTCCGCCTAGCCGGGCCGGGCTCAGTTGGGCTGGATATTGCCCTGCTGCCAACGCGCTTCGTTGTCGCCAATGGCCTTGGAAATGGCGCTGAGCTGGTTCGACGGCAACTGGTCGGGCAGCGGGTCCAGGCCAATGCTGGCGAACAACTGACCGTAGCTGTTACGCAGTTCGGCATAGGCCAGGTCGCGGCGCAGATCGGCTTGCAGGGTATTGAGCTCACCCTGGATCAGATCCAGCTCGCCGATGCCCTGGGCCTGGTGACGGTTGCGCAGTTGCTCGGCGATCTGCTCGTCGAGGTTGGCCAATTGCTGGCTGGTCTGGAACTGGCGCTGGGCTTCATTGAAGTTGGCATTGGCCACGTACAGCTGCGCCAGTACCGCCATCGACATGGCTTGGCGACGTGCCGCGGCCACTTGTTCACCGGCCTTGGCCACGTCGATGGCTGCCGGGGCAGACAACACGTTGAACAGGTTCCAGGTGATTTTCACCCCGTAGTCGGCCCAGCTCTGGTTAACCAGGAAGGAGTTGCTGTCGTAGTGGCCGCCAGCGGAGAACTCCAGGCCCGGCAACAGACGCAGCATGGCCTTGCGGGTTTCGGCGGCGCTGATGCGTGCCTGGTAGTCCTGCTCGCGCAGTTCCGGGCGGCTGGCCAGGGCCTGCTGTTCCATCTTCGCCATGTCCACGCGCAGTTGCGGCACGTCATAGCCTTCGGGCGCGGCCAGCTTCAGGTCGGTGCCAATCGGCAGGTTGATCAGGGTGGCCAGCTCGGTCTTGGCCAGCGACAGCGCCTTGCGTTGTTCTTCCAGCTGGCGGGTGGCTTCGATCAGCGAGCGCTCGTAGCTCAGGGCCTGGATCGGGTCGCCGATCCGGTTCTGGCTGAGGTTCTGGCTGTTGCTGCGCGCCTGGTCGACACGGGCCATCAGGCTGTCGATCTTGCCCAGCAGCCGCTCGGCGGCCACCGCGCGCCAGTAAGCCGAGCGCACGTCCTGGGTGATGGTGTGGATCACTTTACGGCGACGCTCTTCCACGATCAGGCGCTGGTCGCCTTGCTGCTTGGCGCTGACATAGGCCACGCCGAAGTCGAGCACGTTCCACACCATGGTCAGGTCTGCCACGCGACGGTCACGATCCTGGGAGGTGGACGGTTCCAACGACTGGGTTTTGGTCCGCACGCTTTCGCTGCTCGAGGCGCTGACGTTGTCACGCCCGGCGTAGCCGGCGGACAGGGCCATGCGCGGCAGCATATCGAAGGTGGCGAGGTCGACCTGGTGCTGGGCCAGGGCTTCTTCCATCACCTTCAGGCGCGCTTCGAGGTTGTACTTCACTGCGCGGGCCATGGCGTCATGCAGGGTCAACGGGCCGCTGAGGGGCTCCTGGTCCTTGAACATGCTGGCCAGGTCGCTGCTGGCGCGGGCCTGGCTTTCGCTCTGGGCAATGGGTTGACTGGTCACGGCACAACCGCTGACCGCCAGCGCAAGCAAGCTTGCGCCAAAGAGTTTCTGGCTTTTATTCATCCGTGGGCCGCCCCCTAAACGCGGCAAAAATTACCGGCAGATTCTAGTTTTCAGGCCGCTCAGGACGGCGTTGTTGGGTGAGTGAATTGGCCAAGCGCTGTGGCCAGTTCCTGTACGTGTTGCTGTTCCTGGTGCTGCATCTGGTGCAACTGCTGCCCCAGCGTCGGGGCACCGAACACGCCGCGCAGCCCCTGGTTTACATCGATGCCTTTGTTGCCTTTGCCTAACAGGTCGATTTGCGGCACATCGTCAGCGCTTTCCTTGCTGAAAATCCCCGACAGGGCGCTTGAGCCAAATACGCCGCCATCGCCACCACCAAAGCCAAGGAAGCCCGCGCCACCGCCGTCACCGCCGCTGTCGCTGCTGCTGAAGACCTGGGCGATATAGCTCGGCGCCAGTGCATTTTGATTGATAAAAATATTGCCCAATGGCGGGATGCCGCTGCCAATGGTGGGCTGTTCGAACAGCGGCGGGGGCAGCAATGGCGAGGTGATGATCGGTTGCGAATCCACAGGCGGGCGGTGCCAGACAATGTCCGGCGGCAGTGTTGGTGCTACCGTTGGGTTGGCAAGAAACTGCGGGTCGGTGCTCACCACCGGTGCATCGGGCGTCGGCGCTACGGGAATACCGATGGCGTAGCTCGGGCCGCTAAAACCGCCGGCGATGGCATTACCAGCGCCGTCCGCAATGCCGGTGCCGGCGTTGTTCAGTTCCAGCTGCAAGCTGCCCAGGCCGCTGACGCCGCTGGCCGTTACCTGGTAGGTGTGGGCATCCAGCTGCACCACCGACTGCAGCGTACCGGCGGCAGTGCCGCTGGCCACCAGGTTGAAGTCGCTGATATCCACGCCCGTGACATCCTCGTTGAAGGTCACGGTAAAGCTGACGCTGCTGGCATTGGTGGGGGAGGCCCCATCGAGGGTGATGCTGCTGACGTCCGGGGCCACGCCATCGACCAGCACGGCGGCGGTGCTGCCCACGCTGTTGAGGGTGGTCACCGTGTTGTTGCTGGCCCCATCACGTACGCTGCCGCCGTTCATATCGATGCTGCTGCCCAGGCTGATGCCATTGGCGTCGAACTGGCCGCTGCTGACGGTGAGGCGAAATACCAGGGCCGAGGTGCCCGAGCCAGAGATGTAGCTGGCATAAACGGTGCCGCCGGTGTCCAGGGTCACGGCCAGGCGCGGCGTGCCACCGGTGGTGTCGACGGTGACGTTTTCCGAAAGGTTGACGGTGAAGTCCAGCGGGCTTCCCGGTCCATAGGTGGCATTGGCCGGTACGGCTACCGAGGTCACGGTGGCAGCAATGCCATCAATGATGATGGCGGCGTTGGCGCCCAGCGAGCCGGCAGTGCCGGGGGCGGCCAGGGTCAGCACGGCATTGTCCAGGCTGGCAGAGCGAATGGACGCGCCGTTGAGGGCCAGGGCGCTGGTGCTCTGGTAGTCCAGGTCGCCGCTGGTATCGCCGGCCTGCACGGTATACGAAAAGGTCAGGGTGTTGGAGCCGGAGCCGGCTACATAGGTCGCGCTGCGGTCGATAGCGCCGGTTTCCAGCACCAGGGTCGGTAGGCCACCTGTGGTGTCGACATCCACCGTCTGATCGAAGGTGACGCTGACCAATACGGTCTGGCCAACGCCATAGCTGCCGGAGGGCGTGCTGCTGACGCTGGTGATGGTCGGGTTGTTGGCGGCGATGGTGATACTCACCGTATCGGTGTCAGTCTGGTTGCCGCCCGAGCCGCTCAGACCCAGGTCGTTGCTGGTGATCTGCAAGCTGGCGGCACCGTGGTAGCCGCTGGTGGGGCTGAACACCAGGCCATTGAGGGCATTGTTGATATCGGCCAGGGTGCCTTCGAAGGTCATGGTGCTGTCGCCGGTACCGCTACCCACCAGAAAGCTCAGGCCGGTGGTGCCGCTCAAGGTGACAAGGCCATTGCTTGACGTCAGGGTGACCCGCTCGACACCACCGCCGCTATCCACATCGCTGATGCTGATCAGGTTGCCGTTGCCGGTGCTGAACACCAGATTTTGATCTTGCTGCGTATTCTGGCTGCCGGGGACGCTGTTCACCGGCGCATCGTTTGCCGCGGAAATGGTCACCACTTTGGTGGCCGTGTTGCCGTCACCATTGCCGTCATCAAGGGTGAAGCTGATCGTGCGGTTGCCCGTATTGGGCGCGTTCGAGCTGTTGCTGTAGGTTACCGAGCGCAGCGCCGCCTGCCATTGGGCAGTCGTGGCGGTAGCGCCAGCCGAGGTCAGCTCCAACACCCCGGTCGCGGCGTTGTAGCTGGCGGTGATATTGCCCATGGTGGCCGGGTTGTTGGTAAAACCCAGGACGTCCTGGCCAGGATTGAAGTTGCCGGTAACCGCCACCGTGGCCTTGGCCAGGGTGCTGTTGTCGAGGTCGACTGCGCTAAAACCGCTGTCCACCGCCACCGGCC
>JBCECW010000275.1:0-1290 GCA_039207785.1 Pseudomonas sp.
GGTTCAACGTGCCCGGTTACCTGGGTTCGGAAATGAACCCGGTGGAGTTTGTCGCCGTCGCCCACCCAGAGCACGCCCTGCACCGCCTGCAGCGGGAAATCACCTTTCATGACCTGGAATCCCATATGCAGGTGGTGATTCGCGACTCCGGCCGCCAGCAGCCGCGCGACGTCGGCTGGCTCGGCGCCGAGCAGCGCTGGACCCTCGGCAGCCTGGCCACCGCCGCCACCTTTGTGGCCAGCGGCCTGGGTTTTGCCTGGCTACCGCGCCACCTGATCGAGCGCCAACTGAAAGAAGGCGTGCTCAAGGAATTGCCGCTTGACCGTGGCGGCAGCCGCCACCCCACGTTCTTCCTCTATACCAACAAGGACAAACCCCTCGGCCCGGCCACGCAGATTCTGATCGAGTTGCTGCGCAACTTCGACGCCGCGCCGCTGGATGCCGCCTTTGCCGCACCCGCCATGCCCAGCTGATACGACAACCGCCAGGAGGCCCCCATGCCGTATTTCGATCACGATGAATGCCAGCTGCACTACGAGGACTATGCGAGCGCACAGCACGGCACGGGAACACCGCTGCTGCTGGTACACGGCCTGGGCTCCAGCACCCTGGACTGGGAATACCAGGTGCCCGTGCTCAGCCAGCATTACCGGGTGATCAGCCTGGATGTGCGCGGCCACGGGCGCTCGGACAAACCGGAAGAAAAGTACAGCATCGCCGGCTTTGCCGAAGACGTGGCCGCGCTGATCGAGCACCTGAACCTGCCGCCTGTGCACCTGGTGGGGATTTCCATGGGCGGCATGATTGGTTTCCAGGTGGCGGTGGATTACCCCCATCTGCTCAAGAGCCTGACCATCGTCAACAGTGCGCCGGAAGTGAAGATCAAGCGCGCCAAGGATGTACTGATGCTGGCCCAGCGCTGGCTGTTTTCGCGCCTGCTGAGCCTAGAGGTAATCGGCAAGAAACTCGGTCGCCTGCTGTTCCCCAAACCCGAGCAGGTGGAGCTGCGCCTGAAGATCGAACGGCGCTGGCCCATGAATGACAAACGCGCCTATCTCGCCAGTCTCGACGCCATTATTGGCTGGGGCGTGCGGGAACGACTGGCGCGCATTACCTGTCCTACGCTGGTGGTTACCGCCGACCATGACTACACGCCGGTGGCGGCCAAACAGGCCTACGTGGATGAATTGCCCAATGCGCGGCTACTGGTGGTAGAAGATTCCCGCCACGCCACGCCGATGGACCAACCCGAGTTTTTCAATGCCCAGCTGTTGGCCTTTCTGGCCGAGG
>JBCECW010000275.1:1300-2702 GCA_039207785.1 Pseudomonas sp.
ATCGCCACGCTCGGCAAACGATGCGCTGTACCCAACCCTACCAACCCAAACCCACAATCAGGTCTGCCTTTATGTTGAAACAAGCCACCCTCTTCGCCTGCTCCGTGATGTTCGCCGGTCATCTGTTTGCCGCCGATGCCAAGGCCAACACCCACGTGCTGCTGACCACCAGCGTCGGTGAAATCGAAATCGAGCTGGAAGACAGCAAGGCGCCCATCAGCACCGCCAACTTCCTCGCCTATGTCGACAAGGGCTTCTATAGCAAAACCATTTTTCACCGGGTGATTCCAGGCTTCATGATCCAGGGTGGCGGTTTTGATACCGATATGCGCCAGAAGAACACCGCCTCGCCGATCAAGAACGAAGCCGACAATGGCCTGCACAACGTACGCGGCACCCTGGCCATGGCCCGGACCAGCATCGTCGATTCGGCCACCAGCCAGTTCTTTATCAACCAGAAAGACAACGCCTTCCTCGACCACGGCGGCCGCGACTTTGGCTACGCGGTATTCGGCAAGGTGGTCAAAGGCATGGATATCGTCGACAAGATTTCCCAGGTGCCCACCGGCCGCTATGCCGGCATGAGCGATGTGCCCAATACGCCGATTCTGATTTTGTCCGCCAAGCGTCTGTGATGCGCGCTTGAAAAAACGGCCCACGGACGGGCCGTTGTACCGACCACCAATGGGGTGAGTGATGTACCGTCGTTTCGAACAGCTCATTGATATCTTCCGCCCTGCCCCGAGCGAGGCGCCACCCACCGATGTCTGGCGCTTCTACCTGTACTTTCTGCGCCAGGCCTGGCCCAGTTTTGTCGCGTTGATGGTAGTGGGCTTGATCGTGGCGCTGATCGAAGTGGCACTGTTCAGTTTTCTCGGCGATATCGTCGACTGGGCGCAAAGCACACCACCTACAGAATTCTTCCAGCAGCACGGCACCGCCTTGCTGTGGATGGCCGCCGTCACCTTGCTGCTGCGGCCCTTGTTCAATGGCTTGCATGGCCTGCTGGTGCACCAGACCATCAGCCCCAGCCTGACCAACCTGATTCGCTGGCAAAACCACAGCTACGTACTCAAGCAGAGCCTGGGCTTTTTCCAGAATGACTTCGCCGGGCGTATCGCCCAACGCATCATGCAAACCGGCAACTCGCTGCGCGACTCGGCGGTGCAGGCGGTGGATGCGCTGTGGCATGTGGTGATCTACGCCATCAGCAGCCTGGTGCTGTTTGCCGAGGCCGACTGGCGCCTGATGCTGCCGCTGCTGGCATGGATTGCCTGCTATATCGGCTCGCTGGTGTACTTTGTGCCACGGGTAAAAGAGCGCTCGGTGATCGCCTCCGAATCGCGCTCGAAACTGATGGGGCGCATCGTCGACGGCTACACCAATATCGCCACCCTCAAGC
>JBCECW010000275.1:2712-4386 GCA_039207785.1 Pseudomonas sp.
AACGTCACCACGCAGATGGCCGGGCGCGTCGTCACCCTGATGGATGTGGTGATCACCAGCATGAATGGCGCGCTCATTGCCGGCACCACGGGCCTGGCGCTATGGCTATGGAGCCAGGGGCTGATCACGGTGGGCGCCATCGCCCTGGCCACCGGCCTGGTGATTCGCCTGATCAATATGTCCGGCTGGATCATGTGGGTGGTCACCGGCATTTTCGAAAATATCGGCACCGTGCAAGACGGTATGCAAACCATCGCCCAGCCGCGCAAGGTGCTCGACATGCCCCAGGCGCCACGCCTGCAAGTGCCCCAGGGCGCGGTAAGCATGCGTAATGTCAGCTTCCATTACGGCAAAGGCAGCGGCGTGATTGGCGGCCTCAACCTGGAGATTGCCGCCGGGGAAAAAATCGGTTTGATCGGCCCCTCCGGTGCCGGTAAATCGACCCTGGTGAATTTGCTGCTGCGCCTGTATGACCTCGAGGGCGGCGAGATTCGCATCGATGGCCAGAATATCGCCGAAGTGGCGCAGGAAACCTTGCGCGAACGTATCGGCATGGTCACCCAGGACACCTCGCTGCTGCACCGCTCCATCCGCGACAACCTGCTGTACGGCAAACCCGACGCCAGCGATGCCGAACTCTGGGAAGCCGTGCGCAAGGCGCGCGCTGGCGAGTTTATTCCCGAGTTATCCGATGCCCAGGGGCGCCTGGGTTTTGATGCCCATGTGGGCGAGCGCGGAGTAAAACTTTCCGGCGGCCAGCGCCAACGGATTGCCATTGCCCGGGTGTTGCTCAAGGACGCGCCGATCCTGATTCTCGACGAAGCCACCTCGGCGCTGGACTCGGAAGTGGAAGCGGCGATCCAGGAAAGCCTCGACAGCCTGATGCAAGGCAAGACCGTGATCGCCATTGCCCACAGGCTGTCCACCATCGCCCGTATGGACCGCCTGGTAGTGCTGGATAAAGGCCGGATTGCCGAAAGCGGCACCCATTCGGAGTTGCTGGCGCAGAAGGGCCTGTATGCACGGCTGTGGCATCACCAGACGGGCGGGTTTGTCGGTATCGACTGATTTGGTTTTAGTACGCTTGGTGCCCGGAGCGCACCCTACGGTACCGCGTCGGGCGCGCTTATCTCGTTTACACCAAAACCGTAGGGTGCGCTCCGCGCACCATCCGCACATTTAGATAGCCTGCTAACAATATCAATAACGGTGATCTGTATTACAACCCGCATTGATTTCTCGTAAGGCCTCGCAGCTGGTCAGATAGCCCCATTCCCGCTATCCAGAGGTCACCGTTATGAAAACCGCCGCCATCGCCACCTTCGCGTTGATCGCCGTTGCCCCGTTGGTATTTGCCCAGAGCGCCAAAACCAGCAACGCCCAGATTGGCGCCGATATCCCCGCCGTCGAATACCAGTACGGCATGCAGCTGGACGTGAAAAAAGTGCTGTCCCTGACCGACGTTTCCAATCTCGCCGGTGTAGTGCCAGTCACCATGGTTTACGAAGACAGCCATGGCCAGGTGCACAAAGTCCAGTACCAGGAACTGGGCGGCGCCGACGACCGCAGCTGAAGCGAAAGGCTCAAGCACGGGCCTTAGCGATAAAAGATAGCTTGCTTCCTATTGGAATTAGCCATAGTCTCAAACCGCGACAAGTTGTCGCACCCGAAGCC
>JBCECW010000275.1:4396-5846 GCA_039207785.1 Pseudomonas sp.
TCCAAGCCTTCAACCCTGAAGGCTTCAGTTGCCGCTTTCATTCGACCCCCAACCGTTGAGGAAAGACCATCATGAAAATAGCGTCACTGGTTACTGCCGTTCTCTCCGGGTTTGCCCCGAGTGTATTTGCCGATGACTTGAACCCCACTCCCGGTGCTGGCCTGCCCGTGGAGAACTACCACTACGGGATGAAAGTGGATGTGGCCAAGGTGCTGCACCGTACCGACAATTCCGGCAAAACCGGCGTCGTGCCTGTGATCGTGGTGTACGAAGACAGCCTCGGCGAAGTGCATAAATTGAAGTATCAGGAATGGGGCGGCCGCGCTAACAGCTGAGCGCGAACCAAGAAACCCGTCGATCGGCGTATCGATGGGTTTCGGCTTTGCCTCTACCCATCCTACGAACCTGAGTTTTCCTGTTTAAACGGCAGCAGGCTTTTCGCCTCCTGCGCATACGCCCGAATCCCTTCGCGCTCATCGTTGAGAAAATCCGCCACCGCCTCGCGCAGCCCCGGATGGCAGAGGTAATGCCAGGACTGGGTAATCACCGGCTCAAACCCACGAATCAACTTGTGCTCGCCCTGCGCCCCGGCATCAAAACGCTGCAAACCCTGGCTGATCGCATAGTCCATGCCCTGGTAAAAACAGGTCTCGAAATGCAGGCGATCAAACTCCGCCAGGCCCCCCCAATAACGCCCATATAAAGAGTCGCCACCGACCAGGCTGAATGCCATGGCCACCGGCCGTGCGCCTTGAATGGCAAACACCACGCGGATCGCTTCGGGCATACGCTCAGCCAGCAGGCTGAAAAATTGCCGCGTCAGATACGGCGCCTGCCCACGCACTGCATAGGTATTGGCATAGCAGGCGTAGACAAAATCCCACTGCGCCTCGCTTAACTCAGCGCCCGTGTGCCACTCGAACCCAATACCCTGCCCCGCCACCTGCTCGCGTTCCTTGCGCATTTGCTTGCGTTTGCGCGAGGCCAGCACATCGAGAAAATCGGCAAAGTCGCGGTAGCCACGGTTGCGCCAATGAAACTGGCAACCCAGACGCTGCAACCAGTTTTCCCGGCCATCGAGCAAGGCATTGGCCAGCTCGTCGGTGAAATTGATATGCAGGCTGGAAAGGCCTTCGGCCGGCAGATCCTCGGTCAACTGATTGAGCAGTTGCGACGCGCTATCCGGCAGCCCCAGCAGGCGCGGCCCGGTCACCGGCGAAAACGGCACGGCACCCAGCAGCTTGGGGTAATAACGAATGCCCGCGCGCTGGCAGGCATCGGCCCAGCCATGGTCGAACACATATTCACCGTAGGAATGGCTTTTCAGATACGCCGGCAACGCCGCCTGCAACTCGCCCTGCTCGCTAAGCCATAGCCGATGCGAAGCGCGCCAACCGCTGCGCCCGCCAATGCTGCCGCTGTCTTCCAGGGAGGACAGAAACGCGTGGCG
>JBCECW010000276.1:0-4124 GCA_039207785.1 Pseudomonas sp.
GCCGAACGCACTTCGTGCACATCCTTGAAGTTCAGGTTGCCGGTGGTTTGCAGCGATACGGTGTCGGCTTGAGTAGCCGCAGCCGTCAGGTTGATATCGCCGCCGGCGAGCACGCTAAGCGAGGAGCCTTGGCTGGTGTCCACCGGGCCGGCATTTAGGCGTTCTTCGAAGATGGCTCGGACGTCGGGACGTTCGACCGTCAGTGGTTTTTGCGCCGCTGCTTCAGTTGGCTCAGATACAGATTTGGCGTCTGATTCATCCGTTTTAGGCTCTTCTGCTTTGGCTGCATCAGCCGTTAATGCCGCGCCCATAAAACCGTTATCGCGCACCACCAAAAAGCCATTTTCGTCATAGCCGGTGGTGGCCGAACTGCTTACGCCGGCACCACCTACTACGGTGGTTTGATAGCCGCTCAGCGTGCCGCCTTGGTTTCGTACCTTGCCTTCGGCCGCTACCACCAACTGTCCGCTGTCACCACCAAACAGACCTGCCTGGACGCCACCCACCGAGACGTTATTAAGGTCATTTTTGGCATAGATAAACGTATCGGTATTGCCGCGTACCGTGGCGTTGATATTGTTCACCGCCGTGGCATCAATCAGCACCGTATTGGCCGTCACCAACGCACTGCCGCGGGTATCGCGATCCCGCGCCGCCAAGGTTTTTTCGCTGAGGTACAGCCGTGGTGCCAGTACCAGCTGGCCGTCGACGAGCTGGTTTTCGTACCACACCACATCGGTTTGCAAGCCGGCGATCTGCGCTGCCGTTAGCGGCTGGCCCAGGGTAAAACCGGCCTCGCTCGTCAGACGGGCACCGTTATCCAGCAGACGCTGGACCAGGGCTGTGTCACTCAGGCGTTGGGTTTGTGCAAAGAAATGCCCCACCCGTTGTTCCACGCTTTGCACAATCAGCTGGTGATCAAAATAGGCGTCACCCAGCACCGTCACGCTTTTCGCTGAGTCATAGCCAATTTTGTCGAGGAAGTATTCGGAGCCCAAAAACTGGCTCTGGTCGATGTATTGGATACGGGTTTCGTACAGCGGCTTGATCCGCGCAAACACCGTGCTGTCAGCCGTTACCGGGCGCTTCTGGAACAGCGGACTGTTCAGTTGCTCGCGCAGGGCATCGGCGCTTTTATTCAGGTTGAATTGAGCTTCCAGCTCACCGTCCAGAGTGTCGATATGCTCGTCGCCCACCTGTACATCCACGCGCCGTTGTTCGGCCACAGTGCCGCCTTTGCCCGTGCCGTTATCAAAGCGGCCACCGCTGTGCAGCAAGGCGCCGCCGGCAGAAATCTCCGCGGGCTTATCGGCGTAGTAGTCCTGGGTTTTATTGGCCTGCTTAAACGCGGCCCAACGCGGGAACAACTCTTCCTGGCTAAGGTTTTTCCAGTCCGCGCCCAACACGGCGCTTAGCAGTTGATTGACCTCTGGCGTTTTAACCAATTTAAGCGAGCTGACCCATTCGCTTTCCAGGCGATTGGCAACCAGTGCGTGTTCCAAAAAGCCGTAGAGGCTGTCGTAGATTGGCTCACCATCGTTGGTCCAGATCGACGAGGTGGACCATTGGGCATACACCTGGGTTTCTTCAAGCAGGTCGAGCAGGTTTTTGCTCACCGACACGCCCCGGTTTTCCAGGTCGCCATGGATCAGTACGTTATCGCTGGCGGCCATCAGCCCGCCGATATTGCGCACTATCCCACCGGTCTGACCGCTGTCCTGATTGAGCAATAGATCACCGCCGGCTTTGATCACCCCCGGCTTTACCGTGAGAGTGGAGGCATACAGTGGCAAGGTGATTTTGGTATTCCAGTAGTCCTTCTCGATCAGGCCATCGCTTTGGGCATACCAGGTATTTTCTTTAACCTGGCCATTGCTGCGTAAACCGCCGCTGGTTTCACTGAGGTTTTCCAACAGCGGTGTATCAATCGCGATATCGCCCTGGGCTTCGATACGGCCGACGTTGTTCTGTACTTTCTGCCCCGCGCTCAGGTTGATATCGCCCACGGCCAGCAACACAGCATCTCGACCATTAAGCAGCTGGGTACCGGCATTTAGGTACATATCCTCGCCAGCCCAAATCAGTTTGCCCGCCTGGTTTTCAATCAGGCCCTTGGCCGTGATGCCCAGGCTTTTGCCGACAATCAGCGCACCTTGGTTACGCACATTGCCGCTGGCGTTGATCTGTACCGAGCTCGGGCTATTTAGCTCACTGGTAACGGTGATGTCGTGGGCCGACAGGGTAAACAGATTGGCGGCCTGCGGGGCCTTGAAGGCGGCATCGATCAGCAGATCGGCATTGTTTTTAAGGCTGAGGCTGGCGGTATTGAACGAGGTCAGGGTGCCGCTGTTCTGGTAGCGGCCAACGCTAAGCGACAAATCGTTGCCGGCCAGTATTTCGCTGCCAGCAAGGCTGAACGCTTGAGTATCCAACGCCAGGTTGTGACTGGCCTGAATCGAGGCCTGGTTGTCGCTGCTAAAGCTCTGCTGTGCGCTGAGCGCGATATCGTTGCCATGGATCTTGGCTTGGTCGCGGTTGCTGATAGTGGCCGCTTGCAAGCCAACGGTGCCGCCCGCCAGCATGCCGCCCGTGGTATTGGTCAGGCTGGTGCCGGCCTGGACGTGCAAGGCCTTGCCAGCCGCCAGGGTCGCCGCGTTATTGAGCACGGCGCCGCCCACATCCAGCGTCAGATCGTTCTGCGCGTAGAGACCGGCGCCACGCTGGTTGTTGAAATTACCACTGACCCGTAAGCGCGCGGTGTCATCGGCGTATATCGTCGCGCCAGCCTGGTTATCCACCTGGGCAGCCGTTACAGCCAGGGTATTGCCGCGCAGCAGTCCCGCGTTTTTCAGATACTGGCCGTTAAAGGTCAACGCCTGCGCTGCCTGCACGGCCCCGGCGTTGGTCAGCAGGGTTGAGGCATCAATTTGCAGATCGGTGCCGGCCCCCAGATAGCCACCCTGTTGGTTCACCATATTGCGCGCGCTAATCCCAAGCGCCTTGCCGGCTTCCAGGGTGCCGCTGTTGACCAGGTTGGCCGTGGAGGCCACCTGCACCTGCCCGGCGGCTGCGGTGTCGGTGAGTTCGATATCACCGTCAGCGCTGATGGCGATATCGCGTGCGGCCAGAATCAAGCCCTCGTGGCGTACACCGGCACCGCTGTCGCTGCTGATCAAGTTGATAAACCGGCCATGCATGGCACCAGCCGCCGAACCGGAAATCGCCAGGCCGTTACCCTGGGCGCCAGCCTGACCGGTAAAGCTGCGGGTGGCCGGATCGTAACGGCCTTGGCCAGCTGCAATCTGCAGATCGGTTTCCCGTGCCTGGGAGCCGATGGCGCCCTGCAGGGCCACCGTGCGGGCGACGATATCGAAGTAACTAAGCCCCTCGGTGTTAACACCATCGGCACCGATCAGCACCTGGCCGCTGTGCTGATCAACCAGCAACTGCAAACCGCTATCGGCATTGCGCACCTGGCCGGTGCTCAAGGTCAGGCTGGAGGTATTCAGGGTGGTCACGCCGTTGACCGTCAGGCCATTGGGGTTGGCGATCAACAGATCGGCCTTGTCGCCAAAGACCTCGAGGGTACCGGCCAGGGAGCTGGGCTTATTGCCGGTAACCTCGGTCAGGATCGCCCGCGCCGAGCGCGACAGATTGGGGTTACGCAATAGCGCACCGCCCAATTGGCTTTGGCCGTTGGCCAAGCTGTTGTTAAAAACAACGCCCGGTTTGACCACATCGAATTGGTTAAAGCGGTTGTGGGAAAGGCCATTGTTATTGGGGTTAGCAATCTCGATCACCGGTACGCCATTGGGCGCGGCAATTACATTGGTTGCGTTGCTGGGAACCGGATCAACCACGATTTCGGCCAAAGCCAAGCCAGGCGAACCTGCCAGTAATAGCGAAAGCATCAGGCCGTTAAGCGAGGAAGAAGGCGTGCCTTGTTGCTGCCCCGCCTTGCGATGGGTGCGGGTGATTTCCGCGACGGGAATAAGAAAACCGAGGGACTTGCTAAAAATAAGACGGAAACACTTGTTGTTCATGGCAAACACCTTGCAACTACATTAAACACAATAAATCTTTATAAAAATCCATATCCACGCCCCACCAAAGTGGAACTAAAA
>JBCECW010000276.1:4134-5844 GCA_039207785.1 Pseudomonas sp.
GCTTCTTATAAGTGCCCCGCGGTTTATTCGTGCTCTTTTTGTCAGACTTATCTCTCAAGTACCTGAGCCTTTGTCTTTTACTTTCTTCCAACTCATGCTCAATCTTTTGTTGCAGACGAAATTTGTTCTGCAGGTCCAGCTCTTTATCGATGGGCGTTACAGCGGGGGGATTTGGCGGGGCTTCAGGGGCGGCGCGTGCCAGGGGGATACACAGCAGGATTGCAGCGAGCCGAATAAGCCTGCTAACAAACAGACTCGGCGGTTGGACAAGTTTTGCTTGAATATCCATGGAAGAATTTCTGGCAGCGTTTGAATGGCAACAAACTTACGCCAGCAAACCACGCGGCTATACAAGCTACTGCCGCCAATCCCGCACGAAAATTCTCACAAATAGATAGTTATTTTTTCTGTTTCCACAAAAGCCAATTAAACAAAGGATATTTCGCACATAACAAAATCTAGACCTCCATAAACACAAACAGAAATCGGCACATTAAAAACAAGTCAATGGCAAATTGCAGACAAAAAAAGACCCGCAAATGCGGGCCTTTTTATCTAACGCGAGAAATAACTATTGGGCATCAGCCGCCATGGACTGGCGCATCGCCAGGGCATCCTTGGGCAAATGACGGGCCGCCTGCACCAGCGCCAACAGGGTCAGCAGCATGGCGATCGGGATCAGGAACATGGCGTCGTGCAGGCCCACAGCCTTGAAGGTTTCATTCATCTCGGCAGCACCCGCGGCGTACATGGCCGCATGGGCAAAGTGGTCGGACAGCCAGCCCACCACCACCGGGCCCAGGCCACCGCCGAGCAGGTACAGGCCGGCGAAGAACAGCGCCATGGCCGTGGCCCGCAGGCGCGGCTCGATCACGTCCTGGATCGAGGTGTAGACGCAGGTGTAGAAGTTGTAGGAGAACAACCAGCCAATGCTGAACACCGCGACAAACAGCGCAATGCTGTTGGCACCCAGCGACAGGGCAAAACCGGTGGCCACGGTGGAAATCAGCAGCGAGCCCGCCGCCATCCACAAACGACCGCGTTCCGATTTCTGATGCGCTTTATCGGCAAACCAGCCGCCCACCGTCAGGCCGAACAAACCGGTTACGCCAACGATCACCCCGGTGGCCACAGCGGCTTGGCCCAAGGGCAGCAGGAAGTAGCGTTGCAGCATCGGCACCATAAAGGAGTTACACGCGTAGGTGGCGAAGTTAAAGCACAGGCCGGCGACGATCAGCCACCAGAAGGTGCGAATGCTCAGGACCTTGCGCACCGGGCTATCGACCTTGACCTCCGCCACCTGCACCGCTTCGGCGGCGCCACGTTGCGGCTCGCGGATCATAAACATGAACAGCGCCAGGAGCATGCCCGGCACGGCGGCGATAAAGAACGGCGCACGCCAGCTGCCAAAGGCTTCCACCATCGCGCCGATGGTAAAGAAGGCGAGCAATAGCCCCAGCGGCAGGCCGAGCATAAAGATGCCCATGGCGCGCGCCCGTTTATTGGCGGGGAACAGGTCGCCAATCAGCGAGTTGGCGGCCGGTGCGTAGCTGGCTTCGCCAATGCCGACGCCCATGCGCACCAAGAGAAAACTCCAGAAACCGGTGACAAAACCGTTAACGGCGGTCAGGCCGCTCCAGGCCATCAGGCCCCAGCCCATGATCTTGCGCCGCGAACCGGTGTCGGCCATGCGCCCCAGCGGCACGCCGG
>JBCECW010000277.1:0-5837 GCA_039207785.1 Pseudomonas sp.
CTGTCGAACTGCTCTTTCTTAGCGAAGCCTTCAACTTCTACTGCACCTTGGCCTTGGGCCAACGCCTGAAGAGAGGAAGCAGCGATCAGCGAGCCGATAACAACGCCTAAGGTGTTTTTAAATTTCATCCGTAAATCCCTATCTTGGTGGTCAGTAAGTTGTCTGACAAACGCAAGACAACTCAGGCGGCGATTCTATCAGGAATCACCTGGTCGGTTAGAGGTATTTCACCCAACTAAGTTTCGGCAATTCCCGAAAATTTTTCGCGCAAACGATCCAACGCGCGTTTATATCGCATCTTGGTTGCGCTCAAGCCCATGTGCATGATGTCGGCAATCTCCTGAAACTCCAGCTCTGCGACAAATCGAAGCACCAGAATTTCCCGGTCAATTGGATTGACGTGCACCAGCCAGCGGTCAAGGCCGCCAGGCTCCTGGGCTACAGGGGTCTTTTCTTCGGAAGCTTCTTCCAAAGGATCCAAACTAAGCGCATCCAGCAGGCGTCTTTTTCGACGCTCTTTACGGTATTGGGTAATGCATTCGTTGTA
Source organism: Pseudomonas sp. (assembly GCA_039207785.1). Classification (GTDB taxonomy): domain Bacteria; phylum Pseudomonadota; class Gammaproteobacteria; order Pseudomonadales; family Pseudomonadaceae; genus Aquipseudomonas. The sequence goes on from JBCECW010000277.1 coordinate 548, forward strand.
GGTAATGCTGTACAGCCAAGTCTTGAACTTTGACTTGCCTTCGAAATTCTTCAAACCATATAAAACTTTCAGCATTACTTCTTGACAGACGTCATCGGCGTCTCTGTCGTTACCAAGATAACGGGCACATACGTTAAACAAGGTTCGCTGATAGCGCCGCATTAGCTCTTCATATGCCCGCGTAATGTGGAACAACTCCACATGCGCACGCGCCACCAGCTCTTCATCGGAGAGCTCGCGGGGGTCATAACGGGAAGATAACGTTTGAGCTTTATTCAAAACGAGTCGGGCCGGCAGTCTGGTGAATAGCCGCCACAGCCTTGAACCTCAGGCAGTCCAGGATGGCGGCATACATTAGCAGGGATTGGGGCGTTAGCGGCTGCTTACCCGTTGCTCGAGAATTTCACGGTTGGAAAGCGAAACCAGCTCGCCATCCTCAGTCAGCAAGGTGGTTTTTACGGTGCCGATTTCCTCGATCTGACCGTCCACATCGCCCACTTTCAATTGCTGACCAACTTCATAGAGTTCGCGCACATAAATGCCGGCGAGAATCTGCGCGGCAATATCGCGACTGCCCAGGCCCAGCGCCAAGGCCACCGCCAGGCCGACGGAAATCAGCACGATGGCAATCACGTTGTTGAGCAGGTCGGTTTTGACTTCCAGTTGGCCGATGGCCACCGAAATACTCAGGATGATCACCAGGCCCTGGGCAATACGCCCCAGGCCATTGGCGTAATCCAGGCCCACGCCGTCAGCCGCGCTGCGTACCAGGCCGCTGACCAGTTGCGCCAGCAGCACACCAATGACCAGCACCATCGCCGCACCGAATACTTTCGGCAGGTACAGCGCCAATACGTCCAGGGTGGCCGATACGCGCTGCAGGCCCAGCGATTCAGCCGCCGACACCAGGAACACCAAGAGCACGAACCAATAAACGATCTTGCCGATCAGCGCCGAGACCGGCACCTGGATGCCGGCACGGGCAATCAATTTCGTCAGGCCGGTACCCGCCATCAGGCGGTCCAGGCCGACCTTGCCGAGCAGTTTCGACAGCAGGGTGTCGAGCAGCTTGGCCACCACAAAGCCCAGCAGCACCAGGATAAGCGCCACAAACAGGTTGGGGATAAACACTGCAACCTTGGTCCACAGCGCCGCCATGGCCTCTTTCAGGCTTTGGGTCCAGAGATCGAGTTCCATGTTCAGTCAGCCTTATTGGTAGTACGAGCGGAGGAAGTGCGGCGAGACACCGGTGTGACGTGGTCGGAACCATTGTTGACGGCGATCATCAGCGCTTCGAGGCAGCGCCCCATCAGACCAAACAGATCGCCCGCACCGACCTGGCGGTTGGCGGTTTTCAAAACACGGCCCAGGGTCGCGTCGTCATCGTGGCTGGTAGCCGACGATTTCAGAAGGTCGCGTAGGGATTGTTCGAATGGATCGTGCATGAACACCTCAGGGTATGTCAGGGCTAGACGTGGGCTGTTTTCGCCAAGTCACATCAAACCCAACGCAATCGACGAAAAAGCCACCATTGTCCCAGCGCAACGGCGGCAATCAGCACACAGGCCAAGAGAAACCCATAGGGGCTGTTGGAGCCGGGAATACCGCCCACGTTGATCCCCAGCAGCCCGGTCAGAAAGCTCATGGGCAGGAAAATCCCGGTGACGATGCCGAAGCGGTACATGGTGCGGTTCATCCGCTCGCTCATACGCCGGCTTTCGGTTTCCAGCACCAGGCCCACCCGCTCGCGAATCAGCTCGAGCTCTTCCAGGTAGCGGGTCAGGCGGTTATTCAATTCGTTCCAGTAGTCCGCGTCGTCATCGGCGAACCAGGGCAATTTGGTGCGTGTGAGCTGGGCAAAGATATCGCGCTGCGGCGCCAGAAAGCGGCGTAGCCCGGCGGCGCGGCGGCGGATATGCAGCATTTGCCCATGCTCGGGGGTAAAACGCTCGTCGGCGTCGGCCTGCTCTTCCTGGTTGTCGACCAGATCGGCTAGGTCGCTGACCAGCGCATCCACCTTGCCGGTCATATGTTGCGCCAGATACAGCATCAGCTCGGACGAAGTTTTCGGCCCCTTGCCGGCTTCCAACTCGGCGATCAGGTCTTCGGTGGCATGCAACGGCCGCAAGCGCAGCGAAATTACACGCTGGGCGGCAGCGAAGACACGCACCGAGACCATATCCTCGGGCTCGGCACCGGGGTTGAGGTTAACCCCACGCAAAAACAGTAACAGCTCGTCATTGGGCAGCGGCAACAAACGTGGCCGGGTGTTCTCTTCCAGCAGCAAGTCGCAGCTGAACTCGTTCAGGCCACTGCCGTCGCGTAGCCAGGCATGGGTTTGCGGATGGCCACGGTCCCAGTGCAACCACAGGCTTTCCTGTGCACCAAGCTCCAGGCCATCGACCTGCTGGCGAGTTACCGTACGGGCACCGCCCTCGCCGTCCAGCACATAGGCATGGACCAGCCCCCACTGCGCATTGTCTTCTTCGTGCATTACTTACCCTATGCAAGAAAAAACCCGGCTTTCACCGGGTCTTGGCCTTACGCCGGCATCTTCAGCGGCTGGGGCGAAACAATTACGCCGTTGTTATCGGCATACACATATTCACCCGGGCGGAAGGTCACGCCACCGAAGGTCACGGCTACGTTAAGGTCGCCGATACCGCGCTTTTCGGTTTTCATCGGGTGGCTGGCCAGAGCCTGCACGCCCAGGTCGGTTTGCGCGATAACGTCGACGTCACGGATGCAACCGTAGATCACCAGGCCTTCCCAGCCATTCTTGGCGGCCTTCTCGGCCAGCATGTCGCCCAGTACGGCGCGACGCAGCGAACCGCCGGCATCCACCACCATCACCTTGCCTTTGCCCGGCTGCTCGACCTGGTCCTTGACCAGCGAGTTGTCTTCGAAGCATTTGATGGTGACGATTTCACCGCCAAACGAATCGCGACCGCCGAAATTGCTGAACATCGGCTCTACCACCTGCACCAGCTCCGGGTAGGCGTCGCACAGATCGGGCGTGACGTATTGCATGGCAAATCTCCTTGATAGGTGATGAAAACCGCTGAATCAGCGCTGAATACGGCGACATCTTAGCCGTGTCACTGCGCCGATGAAACGTCCGCTGCCGTCTGCGCCGCCGTTTCCAGCGTGCCCGGCAGGCTCAAATGGCGCAGCCAATGTTCGGCCAGCGGCCAGACTTCTTCCTGGGCCGGCTTGCTGACCAGCATTTCGACATGGCCGAAGTCATCGCTAAAACCCTGTTTCTTGCCCAGGCACAGAAACTGGCGACGCTCCGAGCCGAATTGTTCGAGCAAGGCACGACAACCCCAGGCCGGGTCTTGCAGGTCGCCGTCGGCGCCCACGGCCAGCACCGGCACGTTTACCTGGGCCAGGCCTTTCCACCAATCGTTTTTCTTGCCTTCGCCAAAGCGGCCGAACAGGCCATGCCAGCGCAGACTTTCGCGGATCAGGCCGATTGGTTCGTCCTCAGGGCCACGCTTGAGGCGCGAGCCGGAAATCACCGAAACGCCCTTGAGCAACAGGCGCGCGCCCCACTCCACTGGTGGCAATTTCAGCGGCCAGTAGATGCGGCTGATCTGGCTGCCAAACAGCGCCACAGAGGCCACGTCGTCCTCGGTCAGGTAGTGCCCGCCCAGCGCGCCGGCCAGGGTGATACCACCCAGGGAATGGCCAATCCAGTGCGGCGCCTGGCCGGTTTGCTCGCGGACGAACGCAGCGATAGCCGGCAAGTCGTAGCGGGCGTAGTCGGCCACGGTGTTATTGCGGTACTCAAGGTTACGCGGCGACAAACCGTGGCCACGCATTTCGGCAATCCACACATCAAAGCCGGCACGCGCCAGGTACGGACCCAGGCCGATGCATTTGGGCGAGTACCAGAAGCGGCGGTTGGAAAAGCTGCCAGGGATGAGAATCACCGGCACGCCGCGCTCTTCCCCATGGTCGGCCATACCCAGGCGGGTCAGGGCCAGTTCCACGCTGAAATCGGGGCTGTTGGAAGGTTTGAGGCGATAAACGTCCTCGCTGAGATCGCCACGGAACTCGGCACTCATCAAGGCAACGGGAAACAGGTCACTGCTACTTTGCATGCGGATCGACCCGCCCTTCTTTGGCGTTTTTGTTGGGCTTCATACCGCGAAGCCCAACGGCGCTTAGGCTTGTTGGCCTTCAGCCAGGAACAACCAGGTTTCCAGTACGGAGTCCGGGTTCAACGACACGCTTTCAATGCCTTGTTCCATCAGCCACTTGGCCAGGTCCGGGTGGTCCGAAGGACCCTGACCGCAGATGCCGATGTACTTGCCGGCCTTGTTACAGGCCTGGATAGCGTTGGACAACAGCTTCTTGACCGCCGGATTACGCTCATCGAACAGGTGGGCGATGATCCCCGAGTCACGGTCCAGGCCCAGGGTCAGCTGGGTCAGGTCGTTGGAGCCGATGGAGAATCCGTCGAAATACTCGAGGAACTCGTCCGCCAGGATGGCGTTGGAAGGCAGCTCGCACATCATGATGATGCGCAGGCCGTCCTGACCACGCGCCAGGCCGTTGGCCGCCAGCAGGTCGATAACCTGGCTCGCCTCGCCCAGGGTGCGCACGAACGGCACCATGATCTCGACGTTGGTCAGGCCCATGTCGTTGCGTACTTTCTTCAGCGCACGGCATTCCAGCTCGAAGCAGTCGCGGAACGATTCGCTGATGTAGCGCGAAGCACCGCGGAAGCCCAGCATCGGGTTCTCTTCTTCCGGCTCGTAGAGCTTGCCGCCGATCAGGTTGGCGTATTCGTTGGACTTGAAGTCCGACAGACGCACGATGACCTTCTTCGGCCAGAACGCGGCGGCCAGGGTGCTGATGCCTTCAACCAGCTTCTCGACATAGAAGCCCACCGGATCGTCGTAACCGGCAATGCGCTTGTCGACGCTTTCCTTGATGTCCGCTGGCAGCCCGGCATAGTTCAGCAGTGCCTTGGGGTGCACGCCGATCATGCGGTTGATGATGAACTCCAGGCGCGCCAGGCCGATACCGGCGTTGGGCAGTTGGGCGAAATCGAAGGCGCGGTCGGGGTTGCCGACGTTCATCATGATTTTGAACGGCAGCTCGGGCATGGCATCGATAGAGTTCTGGCGCACGTCGAAGCCCAGCTCGCCCTCGAAGATGAACCCGGTGTCGCCTTCGGCGCAGGAAACCGTCACACCCTGGCCGTCACGCAGCGCATGGGTGGCGTTGCCGCAACCGACCACGGCCGCCGAACAGACCAATTACTGGAACATCATCAACG
>JBCECW010000278.1:0-4815 GCA_039207785.1 Pseudomonas sp.
GGATACGGGTGGAGACGGTGGCGTAGTCCAAGGCTTTGCTCAGGTCGTCACCGGCAGCGGCCGGGCGGTTGTCCCAGGCAAAGCTCAGGTCCAGGCGCAGGCACTGGCGAATATCACGCTCCCAGTCGTAGGCACCAATCACGGTGTCAACTTCCAGACCTTCGATAAACACTCTGTCCAAGCACTCTGCTCCGTCGCACGACAAGGGCGTTGTGCCCCGCTAGAATCGGGGCTCACTCGCCCCGGATGGATACCATGTTCTGGTTGCTGGCGATCCTCGCCTACCTGCTCGGCTCGTTGTCCTTCGCCATCCTGCTTAGCCGCCTGGCCGGTGGTCCCGACCCGCGTGCTGCCGGTTCAGGCAACCCCGGCGCCACCAATATGCTGCGGGTCGCCGGTAAAAAGCTGGCCATTCTGACCTTGTTCGGCGACCTGCTCAAAGGCTTGTTGCCGGTACTGCTCGCCCATGCGCTGGGCTTCAATGTGCAACAGCAAGCCTGGGTTGGCCTGGCCGCCGTGGTCGGGCATCTCTACCCGGTGTACTTCAACTTTCGCGGCGGCAAGGGCGTGGCGACGGCGGCCGGCATGCTGCTGGGGCTCTATCCGCCAGCGGCCCTGCTGGCCGTTGCCGGCTGGGGCCTGACCTTCTGGCTGACCCGCACCAGCTCGCTTGCTGCGCTGATCGCCACCCCGCTGACCCTGCCACTACTGGCCTGGCAACAACCGGGCGCCTTGCTGCCCATGTGTGTGCTGACGGCCCTGATCGTGTGGCGCCACCGCAGCAATCTACGCGACCTGCTGGCCGGGCGCGAACGGCATTTCTAAGCCTCAGATCGCCGGCAACTGCTCCATCGGCCAACGCGCCTGCACCGAGATTTGCGGGCCTTCGCTCTGGCCGGCCAGCAGCCGCTGGCAGCCGGCGTAGGCAATCATCGCGCCGTTGTCGGTGCAAAACGCCGGGCGTGCGTAAAACACGTTGCCCTTGAGCTCACCGAGCATCTTTTCCAGCGACTGGCGCAACGCCTTGTTGGCACTCACGCCACCGGCGATCACCAGACGATTGAGGTGAGTCTGCTTCAGCGCACGGCGGCATTTGATGGTGAGAGTCTCGACCACCGCCGTCTGGAAGGCCAGCGCGATGTCGCTACGAGTCTGTTCGCCGTCGTCGCCAGCATCGCGGCACTGCAACCAGGTGTTGAGGGCGAAGGTTTTCAGGCCGCTAAAGCTGAAATCCAGGCCGGGGCGATCGGTCATCGGGCGCGGAAAAACAAAGCGCCCGGGCACACCATTAAGCGCCATGCGGGCGATTTCCGGACCACCGGGGTAGCCCAGGCCGATCAGCTTGGCGGTCTTATCGAAGGCTTCGCCGGCGGCATCGTCCAGCGACTCGCCGAGCAACTGGTACTGGCCGATGCCATCGACACGCACCAGTTGGGTGTGGCCGCCGGATACCAGCAAGGCCACAAAGGGAAATTCAGGCGGGTTCTCTTCCAGCATCGGCGCCAACAGGTGGCCTTCCATATGGTGCACGCCGAGGGCGGGAATATCCCAAGCGAACGCCAGCGCTTGCGCACAGGCCGCGCCCACCAGCAAAGCGCCCACCAGGCCCGGCCCGGCGGTGTAGGCAACGGCGTCGATATCCGAGGTGGCGCAGCCGGACTGTTCCAGCACTTCGCGAATCAGCGGCAGCATGCGCTTTACGTGATCACGCGAGGCCAGCTCCGGCACCACGCCGCCGTAGGCTTTGTGCAGGTCGATCTGACTGAACAGGGCATCACCGAGCAGGCCGCGCTCGCTGTCATACAAGGCAACGCCGGTTTCATCGCAAGAGGTTTCTAGTCCCAGCACGAGCATGGGTATTCCCTTCAGACTGGGCAATTTCGAAGGCGCGCATGATAATCGCCGCCCGTAGCGCCGCCTAGCGGTTTTCGATCAGAGGCTTTGCATTCCAAGCAATGAGGCGTTAACATCCGCAACCCTTAAAAACCCGACGTCCTCCAGCTCAGTTTTTGCCACGAGTACGTCTACCCCGGTAATGAATGAAGGTAGCTCTGGATGCCAGCCGTCAAAGTTAAAGAGAACGAACCCTTCGACGTAGCTCTGCGTCGCTTCAAACGCTCCTGTGAAAAAGCCGGTGTTCTGGCTGAAGTTCGCAGCCGCGAGTTCTACGAGAAACCAACTTCCGAGCGCAAGCGCAAAGCTGCAGCAGCAGTTAAGCGTCACGCCAAGAAAGTGCAGCGCGAACAGCGCCGCGCCGTTCGTCTGTACTAATACACAGACTGACGCCGCCTGTTCTGCCACGCCCGGCCGCAAGCCGGGCTGCCGGCAGAATCGACAAGCACCACGCTCCAAACGCATTAGCGAAGTTATCCACGTTGCCCAGGCAACTACGATAAGCCTCGCTTTTTCGCGTTTGCGCAGAAAAAATCTGCGCACCACAGGCCGCTCAAGACCTGTGGAAGCAATCGCCATCTCTGGCATGATTAGCCGCCCCGCCGCAGCCTGCACCGGGGATCGACTTCGAGAGCGCCATGGCCGGGCTGATTCCGCAAAGCTTTATTGACGACCTGCTCAACCGCACCGACATCGTCGATGTGGTCAGCTCGCGCGTGCAACTAAAGAAAACCGGAAAAAACTTCAGCGCCTGCTGCCCGTTCCATAAAGAAAAAACCCCATCGTTCAGCGTCAGCCCCGACAAGCAGTTCTATTACTGCTTCGGCTGCGGCGCCGGCGGCAACGCCCTGGGTTTTATCATGGACCACGACAACCTGGATTTCGTCCAGGCCGTGGAAGACCTGGCCAAAAGCGCCGGCATGGAAGTGGTACGCGAAGACAACGGGCGCGGCGCCCCTCACAAGCCGCGCCAACCTACCGACTCGCCGCTGTACCCCCTGCTGACTGCCGCCGCCGAGTACTACCGCCAGGCGCTGAAAAGCCACCCAACGCGCAAAGCCGCCGTCGACTATTTGAAGGGGCGCGGCCTGTCCGGCGAGATTGCCCGCGACTTTGGCCTGGGCTTCGCCCCGCCTGGCTGGGACAACCTGCTCAAACACCTGGCCACCGATACGCTGCAGCAAAAAGCGATGATCGAGGCCGGCCTGCTGATCGAGAACGCCGACAGCGGCAAACGCTACGACCGCTTCCGCGACAGAGTGATCTTCCCTATCCGCGACAGCCGCGGCCGGGTAATCGCCTTCGGCGGCCGGGTATTGGGCGACGACAAACCCAAGTACCTGAACTCACCGGAAACCCCGGTTTTCCATAAAGGCCAGGAACTCTACGGCCTCTATGAAGCGCGCAAGAGCAACCGCGACCTCGATGAGGTAATGGTGGTCGAGGGCTATATGGACGTGATTGCCCTGGCCCAGCAGGGCCTGCGCAATGCCGTCGCCACCCTCGGCACCGCCACCAGCGAAGAGCACCTCAAGCGCCTGTTCCGTATCGTGCCCAGCGTGCTGTTTTGCTTTGACGGCGACCAGGCCGGCCGCAGCGCTGCGTGGCGTGCGCTGGAATCAACCCTGCCCAGCCTGCAAGACGGCCGCCGCGCGCGCTTTCTGTTTCTGCCAGAAGGCGAAGACCCGGACAGCCTGGTGCGCGCCGAAGGCACTGACGCATTCCGTGCCCGTATCAATCAACAGGCGCAACCCCTGGCAGATTACTTCTTCCAACAGCTGACCCAGGAAGCCGACCCGCGCTCCCTGGAAGGCAAGGCGCATATGGCGACCCTGGCCGCGCCGCTGATCGACAAGATTCCAGGCGCGAACCTGAAGATTCTGATGCGCCAGCGCCTTACGGAAATTACCGGGCTGAGCAGCGAGTCGCTAAATCCGCCACCCCACAACCCAGTCAGCGCACCCTCGGTGCCGTCATCGCCGATGTACGACATGGACGATGCGCCGCACTACGACGCCAGCCATTTCTACGACGAGCCGGCCGATTTCGGCCACGAAGCATTCGCGCCACAGCAGGAACAAGCCTGGCAGCCAAAGCCCGGCTTCAAGGGCAAAGGCCAGGGCGGCGGGAAAAAATGGGAAAAAAACTGGAGCAAGAAAGGCGACCGTGATCGCGATGATTTCCCCCGCGGGCCACGCGTTGCCGCGCCGGTTGAATCACCCACGCTGACCGCGCTGCGGACCTTGCTGCATCATCCGCAACTGGCGGAAAAAGTCGAAGATGCCAGCCATTTCGCCGCAGAAAACGACACCTATGCCCAATTGCTGGTGGCCCTGCTGGGCGCCATGCAAAAGAATCCGAAGCTACGCTCGCTGCAACTGATTGCCCGCTGGCATGGCACCGAACAAGGTCGGTTACTCAGGGCATTGGCGGAAAAGGAATGGCTGATTGATGCCGACAACCTTGAACAACAGTTTTTCGACACTATAACTAGTCTGGCAGCACGCCAGCGCGAGCGCAGCTTGGAACGATTGCTACACAAAGCCCGTCAAAATGAGCTCAGCGCAGAGGAGAAAGAACAACTGCGCGACCTGCTCAGTCGTACTGCAACTCCCGTCACCCCGACCTCAACTGGCGCGTGAGGTCTCAGCTCTGGTATAATCCTCGGCTTGTTTTTTGCCCGCCAAGACCTTCAGTGGATAGGGTGTTATGTCCGGAAAAGCGCAACAACAGTCCCGCCTTAAAGAGTTGATCAGCCGTGGTCGTGAGCAGGGTTACCTGACTTACGCAGAGGTCAACGACCACCTGCCGGAGGATATTTCAGATCCGGAACAGGTGGAAGACATCATCCGCATGATTAACGACATGGGGATTAACGTATTCGAGAGTGCTCCGGATGCGGACGCTCTGCTATTGGCCGAA
>JBCECW010000278.1:4825-5835 GCA_039207785.1 Pseudomonas sp.
GTCCAGCGGCGCCAGCGCCAGGCTGTCGGCCGCCCGCGATGCCGCGTTGGCCGCGGTGGAAACCGATATTGGCCGTACCACCGACCCGGTGCGCATGTATATGCGCGAAATGGGTACGGTCGAATTGCTGACCCGCGAAGGCGAGATCGAAATCGCTAAACGCATCGAGGAAGGCATTCGCGAAGTCATGAGCGCCATCGCTCATTTCCCAGGTACCGTCGACAGCATCATTTCCGAATACACCCGCGTCACCACCGAGGGCGGCCGCCTGGCCGAAGTCCTCAGCGGCTACATCGACCCGGACGACGGCATTGCCGCGCCGGCCGAAGTGCCCGTCCCCGTCCTCAAGGACGGCGCTGCGGCAGTCGAGCCTGAAAGCGACGACGACGAAGCCGAAGGTGACAGCGAAGACGAAGAAGAAGGTGATGGCGGTCCAGACCCGGAAGTCGCGCGCGTACGTTTTGGCGCCGTGGCCGAACAGCTGGAAAAAGCCAAGAAAGTGCTGAAAAAGCACGGCCGTGACAGCAAGCAAGGCCTGGCCGAGCTCGCCGAACTGGCCGACCTGTTTATGCCGATCAAGCTGGTACCCAAGCAGTTCGACGCCCTGGTTACCCGTGTTCGTGATGCCCTGGACCGTCTGCGCCAGCAAGAACGCGCCATCATGCAACTGTGTGTGCGTGATGCCCGTATGCCGCGCGCTGACTTCCTGCGTCAGTTCCCGAGCCACGAAATCGACGAAAGCTGGGCCGAACAACTGGCCAAAGGCAAAAGCAAATACGCCGAAGCCATTGGCCGCCTGCAGGCTGACATCCAGCGTTGCCAGCAAAAGCTGGTTGCCCTGGAAACCGAGACCGGCCTGAAACTGGCCGAGATCAAGGACATCAACCGTCGCATGTCGATCGGTGAGGCCAAGGCCCGCCGCGCGAAGAAAGAGATGGTTGAAGCGAACTTGCGTCTGGTGATCTCCATCGCCAAGAAGTACACCAACCGCGGCCTGCAGTTCCTCGACC
>JBCECW010000279.1:0-5810 GCA_039207785.1 Pseudomonas sp.
GTCAAGGCCACCGGTTTGTATGGCGACCAGATTGCCGTGCCCTGGCTGATTCAGCAGATGCACGACGTGGCGTTGGCGCGGGTGGCGGGGGAGGCGTTCAGCCAGATCAGCGGCGCCGACCTGGCGTTGCTGGACCTGGAGTTGCGCCAGATTCCCGAACACGACGCGGGGCCGAACGATGACCCGGCCGATGGCAATGTGGCCATGGACGAAGACGAGAACCTGCCCTGGCCGGCTATCAACGCCGTGCAACGCTGGTGGCAGGCCCACGCGGACGACTTCGCCAACGGCACCGCCTATCTGCTGGGCCAGCCGTTTTCCGAGGCCAACTGCCTGCGCGTGCTGGCCCAGGGTAATCAACGCCAGCGCATCGAAGCGGCGTGCCTGTTGGCCCGCTATATCCCGACCCGTGCACTGTTTCCCACCAGCGCCCCAGTGCGCCGGCAGCGACGCCTGTAAGGCGACCGTTCGCGACCCCCCATCACCTGGCGCCCCGGCATTGGGCTACCCTTGCCGGTCTGCGCGAGCAAATAGTGGTTTTTATCTCTGCTGTCATATACTTGCCCGCTAATTTTTTTACTTTTTCAGATGAGGTCATCGTTTTGGCTCAATACGTCTACACCATGCATCGGCTGGGCAAAGTGGTGCCGCCGAAGCGGGAAATCCTCAAAGACATCTCCCTGTCGTTTTTCCCCGGCGCCAAGATCGGCGTGCTCGGCCTCAACGGTTCGGGTAAATCCACCCTGCTGAAAATCATGGCCGGGGTTGATACCGAATTTAACGGCGAAGCCCGCGCCATGCCGGAGCTGAACATCGGCTACCTGCCGCAAGAACCGCAGCTGGACCCGGAAAAAACCGTACGCGAAGTGGTGGAAGAAGCCGTTAGCGTGATCAAGAACGCCCAGGCCCGCCTGGACGAGGTGTACGCCGCCTACGCCGAGCCGGACGCCGACTTCGACGCCCTGGCCGCTGAACAAGGCAAGCTGGAAGCCATTCTGCAAGCCGCCGATGGCCATAACCTGGAGCGCCAGCTGGAAGTCGCCGCCGACGCCCTGCGCCTGCCGGCCTGGGACGCCAAGGTGGTGCATCTGTCCGGTGGTGAAAAACGCCGCGTGGCCCTGTGCCGTCTGCTGCTGTCGGCCCCCGACATGCTGCTGCTCGACGAACCGACCAACCACCTGGACGCCGACTCGGTGGCCTGGCTGGAGCACTTCCTGCACGACTTCCCCGGTACCGTGGTGGCCATTACCCACGACCGTTACTTCCTCGACAACGTCGCCGGCTGGATTCTGGAACTCGACCGCGGCGCCGGTATCCCGTACGAAGGCAACTACTCTGGCTGGCTGGAAGCCAAGTCCGCGCGTCTGGCGCAGGAGTCCAAGCAGCAGTCGGCGCACGAAAAGGCCATGAAGGAAGAACTGGAGTGGGTGCGCAAAGGCGCCAAGGCTCGCCAGTCGAAATCCAAGGCCCGTCTGCAACGCTTCGAAGAAATGCAATCGCAGGAATTCCAGAAGCGCAGCGAAACCAACGAAATCTATATCCCTGCCGGCCCGCGCCTGGGCGACAAGGTCATCGACTTCGTCAATGTCAGCAAGGGCTATGGCGACCGCGCGCTGATCGACAACCTGTCGTTCAGCATGCCCAAGGGCGCCATCGTCGGCGTGATCGGTGGTAACGGTGCCGGTAAGTCGACCCTGTTCCGCATGCTGATGGGCAAGGAAACCCCGGACTCGGGCAGCATCGAAGTGGGCGAAACCGTCAAGCTGGCCTGTGTCGACCAGAGCCGCGACGACCTGGACGGCAACAAGACCGTGTGGGAAATGGTTTCCGATGGTTCGGACATGATCAAGATCGGCAACTACGAGGTGCCGTCGCGTACCTACGTGGGCCGCTTTAACTTCAAGGGCGGTGACCAGCAGAAGTTCGTCAAGGACCTCTCCGGTGGTGAGCGTGGTCGCTTGCACCTGGCGTTGACCTTGAAAGAGGGCGCCAACGTGCTGCTGCTCGACGAACCGTCCAACGACCTGGACGTGGAAACCCTGCGTTCGCTGGAAGAGGCCCTGCTGGACTTCCCGGGCGCCGCCATTGTGATCTCCCACGATCGCTGGTTCCTGGACCGCGTGGCCACCCATATCCTGGCCTATGAAGACGACTCGCAAGCGGTGTTCTTCGAGGGTAACTACACCGAGTACGAAGCCGACCGCAAAAAGCGCCTCGGCGATGCCGCCGCCCAGCCACACCGGGTACGGCACAAAAAGCTCGCGCAATAAGCGCGGTCTTGATGCAGAAGAAACGGAGCCTTGGGCTCCGTTTTTTTTTGCCTGGCGGCGCGCAAAACCATGATCCACGTCCAACTCTGGCGATCTGTTTATCGGCCCGGCGCAACCCGGCATTCTCCCTTGGATATACTCCGAGCCTGCCCGCGCGCCGGATCGTTTTGCCGCGTCCGTGGTCAGAGGCGTTTACGTGCTGCCGCCGGCACGGTCGAGAGGGATCTACACATGAGTCGCATGGCAACTCCGTTGGCACTGCTTCTATTGGGACTATTGGTACAGGGACACGCAATGGCATTTTCCAAAACGCTGTATCTGTTTTCAGAGGTGAACGGCATCGTGCTGCTCGACGGCAAACCCGTGCAGGGGGTTGAGGTCGATCAGGAGTACCACTGGCACTGGAAAGACGAAAAGGCCAGACGCGTGACCACCACCGACGCCCAAGGGCGTTTCCATTTTCCGGTCATCACCGGCAAATCCCTTACCGCTGCACTGCCGCACGAGCCAGTCGTCGAGCAGCGCATGCGCCTGTACTACCAGGGCAAGGAGTACCAGGGTTGGTACCAGTCCAAGCACAACTATGACGACCAGGGCGAGTTGAACGGCCGGCCGCTCAACCTGGTGTGCGATCTGAATGACGAGCCCGCGCCGCACCCGGAAATCGGCAGTTCCGGTATCTGTGTGCTGCAAAAGTAAACGCGCGGTTGTTATCCACAGAGTTTCAGAGCCAGAAGGGAATCAGGTTTGAGTTCTTTATCGCCTAAACAAGCGGCAGCCATTGCCACCCACGTGTACACCGCCCGCGACATGGTCGCGCCCGACATTCTGCAACTGAGTGCAGACGGTATGGGGCTTAACGGGGTGTTCGATTTTAAAACCGCGCAACTGGCAGCCGGCACCAGCGGCGCCATCGCCCGTAAAACCACCGGTTTCACCTATGGCGCCGAAGGCATGGGCACCCGTCAGGGCGAAGTGGTGCTGGCGTTTCGCGGCACCGACATCCTCCAGGACTGGCTCACCGACGGTAACTGCGGATTGCAGCAAGGTCCGAGCGCCTGGCTGGTGCATGCCGGTTTCAATGAAACCTTCAAATCCTTCCGCGAAGAGCTCGACCGCTATATGCGCGGGCGCAAGCCCAGCACCATCCATTGCGTTGGTCATAGCCTGGGCGGTGCGCTGGCCACCTTGGCGGCGGACCATCTCAGCCAGGCTGGGGTGGGCAATATCAAGCTCTATACCTTCGGCTCGCCACGTGTCGGGGTAGCCGGCTTTTCCCGCAACCTGACCACCAAGCTGGGGGTGGAAAACATCCACCGTGTGTATCACCTGGCCGACCCGGTGAGCATGGTGCCGATCTTCCCGTTTGCCCACGCCCCGGACGACGGCCCGGTGTGCGAGTTGCCTTGGGGCAGCCAGTTTTCCTTCGACGCCCACAAGATGGCCAACTACCGGCAAACCATTGGCGACGCCACCTGGGCGGGCCTGCGCCGCATCCCGCAAACCACCCTTGAACGCGATCTGCAGGCTTGGCTGAAAAACGCTAACGGCAGTGTCTTGATGCTGTCGGCGACCTCGTTGCAGATGATCTCCAAAGCCATGCAATACCTGCTGGGCAAAGCCCTGGGCATTGCCGCAGGGACGGTGGTGACCGCCGGCATGACCGTGGTGGACCAGATTGCCGGTTTGCTGATCAGCGGCGCGAACGCCTGCAAGGCGCTGGGCGACGAGTTGAGCAGCCTGATCGTGCAGATCTTCCGCTTCCTCGGCCGCCCACTGCCCAGCGCAGCCAACCTGACGGTGGCCTTTCTGCGCTGGGTGCTGGAGCTGCTGAGCACCACGGTGATCAACCTGGCACGGCGGGCGATTGATGTGGGGCTGCGTCTGTAAGGCGGGTTAGCGGGAGCGCAGGGCTTTGGCCGTGGCCTGGCTTTTCTCTTGCTCCCATTGCTCATCACGGTCGCTGTGGCGCTGCTCTTCGTAGGCGCGCTGCTGCGCGCTTTCCATCTCGGCCTGGCATTGGCGGAAGCCGTCGCTCCAGCCTTCGGCGTAGTTGGCGTCTTTCAGGTAGCGCGGTACGTCTTTCTTGAAGCCGCCGGTCATCGCCCCGGCCGCTTGGCGGCCGCTGCCGCAGCCATCGGTGTAGCCGGCGGCGAAGGGTTCCGGGTAGCCCTGGCCCACCAGGTATTCATAGCTGGTTTGGCAGGCGCTCAGCAGGGCCAGGATCGGGATCAACAGCAGAAAGGTACGCACGGGCTCGCTCCAGGTGGCGGATGGAGCAAGTGTGCGCGGACTTTTGTGAGAAATATGTCAAATCGGCGTAACGCGAACGTTGGCTCAATAGTGGTACCACTTGAGCTCCAGGCTGACCTCGTTCTGTGGCGCGGCCAGTTGGCTGAATTCGCGTTTGGCCGACAAACGTAGACCCAGGTTAGTGGCGACCTCCCACTGTTGATTAAGGCTCAGGCTGCGCCGCACTTCGCCGCTGGTGAAGTAGTCCCCCCGTGCTTCTACGCTGAGATTGCCCAGCGGGTTATGCCAGAGCAGGCCGCTGTTAAAGCCCATTGCCGGTGTAATAAACGCGGCAAAATCGCGGTTGTGTTCGATACGCACGGTGCCGAGGGCAAAACCCAGCAGCTCATCTGTTAGTGCCCAGGTGCCGCCCACGCCGCCATTCAGGTGGCTGACCAAACGCTCATCGCCGTCCTTGCCCAACACCCGCTCCAGCCCGCTAGCGACCTGCCAGGACCAAGGTTGCAGCAGGTCATTACGCGGCGTTAGCGAGCGGATATTGGCCAGGTCGAGGTTTTGCAGTTGCCAGTGGTTGCCTTCGTACTGGCGCAGCTTGAGTTGCAGGATTTCGATCTGCGCGCCAAGGGGGAAGCCGTAGCTGTTGTCGTTGAGGTCGTGGTAAGCCATGCGCAGGCCGTATTCGGCAAAGGCACGGTCGTCGCGGCTGCCGGCACCCAGTTGCCAGGTGCGCGACTCATGGCCTTGTTCGGGCAGGCCGGGGCGCTCCACCTGCAGAGGCGGCGGCGGATTGCCGTTGATGCTTTTTAGCAGCGCATAACTGCGCTGGGCACTTTCGCTATCGCGCTCACCGGCGGCACTGCGGTAGCGCTGCAGGCGAAATGCGGCATCCTGGATCAGCGCCTGGCGGTCTTTGCCCAGGGCCAGAAAACCAGGGCTTTGCAGCTGCGTCGGATCATCGGCCAGGGCCAGCGCCTGCTGTTGTTCCTCGCTACTTAGCGGCTTGGCGCGGGTGAGCAGTTCGCGCTCGCGCGATGGCCGGTAGTCGATGCGGCTGACCAATCCGGCATCTTTTACCGCCCGTACGGTATCGGTGGGGATCGCGGTAATGGGGAATTGCTCGGTCAGCTCCAGGCCCGGGCGGGCGATTTCCAGCAGTTCGAGCAGGCGGAACGAGCAGTTTTCGTCGAAGAAGAAATAGTCGAAGCGGATCTGCTTGAGCTCCCAGATATGCTCGACCATGCGCCCGGTTTCCTCCGGGGTGAGGTTCAGCCGGTATTCCCACAGGTC
>JBCECW010000280.1:0-221 GCA_039207785.1 Pseudomonas sp.
ACCGCGCCCTGGGCGACCCGGTCAATACCACCTCGCGCCTGGAAAGCCTGAACCAGCACCTGGGCACGCGGGTGTGCATCTCGGCGGCCATTGCTCGCAGTAATCCACAGGCGCCCGTGCGCGCGGTGGGCAAGGTGCAATTGAAGGGCAAGTCGGCGGCGGTGGAAGTGTTCGAGCCGCTAAGCGCGGTGGACGATGCCTATGACGCCGCTTACCTGTTG
>JBCECW010000280.1:231-1656 GCA_039207785.1 Pseudomonas sp.
CTCGACCCGGCGATTCTTCGGCTCGGGCGTATCGTCCGGCGTCTTCACCAGCAGGTTGCTTTCGCCATGGGAAGTGACCACCAGTTCGATCACCTCGATACCTTCCTTCTTGAACATCTCGGCAATCGCCTTGGCCCGTTTCAGGCCGATCTGCTCATTCCACGAACTCTTGCCTTCGGTATCGGTGTGCCCGATTACCGACACCGCCGACGGCCCACGCTCACGCAGGGTGGTCAGCACATTCTGGAAATCGGCCCTGGATTCTTTGGTCAGGTTGGCCGTGCCGGTTTCGAAATACAGGCGAAAGGTCACCGGCAGTGCCGGCTGCGCCTTGAGCGCCGCGGCGAAATCCTGCTGGATACGCGGCTGTTCGACGGCGAAGGTTTTTGCGCTTTTACCGTCCAGGGCCACGGCGTCCATTTTCTTGTCGACGCGGGTGGTGCCATTGGCGGTTTCCACCACGATGGCGCCGGTGGTGCCATCCGGGCTTTCCATCAGCACCACATAGGACTTCGAGCTGGCACAGCCAGTCGCACACAGCGCCAACAGCAGGATGGCGAGACCGCGTAGCAGGGAACAGGTCATAACAGACTCAACCGTCGACTTTCACCAGGAAGTGGGTGCCGCGCACGCCGATGGTGCCGGTGGGGGTGTTGATTTCCACCGCTTCGGGTTTGAGTTTGGCGATCACCCCGGAGATGTAGTTGAGGGTGCCGTGGGTGATTTTCGCGCTGAGCTTGAGGTCTTGTGCGGAGGGTTCGTAGACAAAGGCGTCGAAGCTCAACTGGCTGTTGGGGCCGAAGGACATCAGCGTGTTGTCCTCCAGGGTGACGCCGAGGGCGCCGTTGGCGCCGGTCTTGATCGAACTACCAACGAATACCGGCATGCCGACTTTGGCCGGCTGCGCCGTACCGTCGACGATCACCGCCGCATCTCCCTCGGCCTTCATTACATAGCCGATGGCCTTGCCGGACGCCGGCTCCGCCGCCAGGGCGCTTGTGCCAAAAGACAGGGCCAGGCACAGCAGTAACAGCCATTGGGTGGTGTGGCGGGTGGTAAACATACTAGTCTCCCTGAACGTCCGATTTCCTGGATAGCAGCGTGAAGCAAACCAGATAGAACCACATCATGGGCGTGATGTCAGATTGACGCTACTTTTATTGACGCCTCATTATGAAAGCTGCGATCAACGGTTTTTGCCAGTCAGGTAACGGAATTTCTCATACGGATTGCAGATGAACACAGCATTTTTCAAGTTCCGTTTCAAGAACTGGTCAGTTGTTCTAGCGGCGTTTTTTGTCTTGCAGTTGCTGCCGATCCTGGCGCTGACCGTGGGGCTTTCCACCACCACGGCGTTGCTGCTGTCGGTGACGGTGCTGTTGTGCACGTTGCCTTTGGCCCTCAATGGCATGGACAGCATCAACC
>JBCECW010000280.1:1666-5803 GCA_039207785.1 Pseudomonas sp.
GCATCAACCGCACCATCGAGCGTTTGAGCGAAGACACGCGCCTGATCCGTGAGCTGGATTTCTCCGGCGAGCAACCCAAGCCCTCGATGTTCTACGAAGTGGACAGCCTTAATCGCAACCACGCGAGCATGAAGGCGGCGTTGCAACACCAGACGCAAACCTTGCAGGAAACCCAGCTGAAACTCGCCAGCCTGGTGGAAAACGGCTTGCTGCTGTCCTCCGAGCGCGACCATCAGGCGTTGCTCAAGCACATCCTGATGCAGGGCAAGCTGATCTGTAATGCCCAAGCCGCCACCATGTACCTGAAGACCGAGCACAACACCCTGCGCTTTGCCCTGCGCTCGATGGACGACGACCTGCCGGCCAGCGAAATCGTGTTGTATGACCCGGTCAGTGGCCTGCCCAACGAACGCCATGTATCGACCTACACCGCGCTGCACAACCAGGCGGTGGTGATTGACGATGTCTACGCCGAAACCCGCTTTGACCTAAGCGGCACCCGCCATTTCGATACCCAGTCGGGCTATCGCACCGTGTCGATGCTCAGCGTGCCATTGGCGCCCCGCCAGGGCGAAGTGATTGGTGTGCTGCAATTTATGAACGCCCTCGACCCGCTGACCGGCGAGGTGGTGGCATTCTCGCCGCAAGTGTTGTCGTTTGTTGGCGCGCTGGCCTCGCAGGCGGCCATTGCCCTGGATAACCACAACCTGATCGACGCGCAGAAGGCGCTGATCGACGCCATGATCGAAATCCTCGCCGGCGCCATCGACGCCAAGAGCGCCTACACCGGCGCCCACTGCGAGCGCGTGCCGGAGCTGGCGCTGATGCTGGCCGAGGAGGCCTGCAAGGTCAGCGAAGGGCCGCTGGCTGACTTCAGTTTCAACTCGGCGGATGAGTGGCGCGAGTTCCGCATCGGCGCCTGGCTGCATGACTGCGGCAAGATCACCACGCCCGAGCATGTGGTCGACAAGGCCACCAAGCTGGAAACCATCTACAACCGTATTCACGAAGTGCGCCTGCGTTTCGAAGTGCTGCTGCGTGATGCCCAGATCGCCTGCCTGGAAGCGATTCGCGCCGGGGTCGATGAAGAGATTGCCCGCGCCGAATACCAACGGGTCATGGCGCAGTTGCAGGACGAGTTTGCCTATGTGGCCGAGTGCAATATCGGCAGCGAATTGATGGCGCCCGAGCGGATCGAGCGCTTGCAGCATATTGGCCAGCGCCCCTGGCTGCGGCATTTCGATGACCGCCTGGGGCTTTCCGAGGGCGAGTTGCACCGTGTTGCGCACCTGCCCGCCGAGGCCTTGCCGGCCCGGGAAACCCTGCTGGCCGACAAGCCGCAACATATCTTCCCGCGCCCGGCCAGCCGCGAGTACGACGCCAAGTACGGCTTCAAGGTCAGCGTGCCCGAGCATCTGTATAACTACGGCGAGCTCTACAACTTGAGTGTCAGCCGCGGCACGTTGACGGCTGAAGAGCGCTTCAAGATCAACGAGCACATCATCCAGACCATCATGATGCTGGAGAACCTGCCGCTGCCGAGCAACCTCAAGCGCGTGCCCGAATACGCCGGCACCCACCACGAAAACCTGCTGGGCACCGGTTACCCACGGCAGCTGGATAAAGACAAGTTGTCGGTACCGGCACGGATCATGGCGATTGCCGATGTGTTCGAGGCGCTGACGGCTTCAGACCGGCCCTATAAAAAAGCCAAGACCCTCACCGAGTCGGTGCGCATCCTTGCCAACCTGCGCGACAAGGGGCATATCGACGCCGACTTGTTTGCCCTGTTTCTGCAATCGGGCATGCACCTGCGCTACGGCAAAAAACACCTGCAGCCGGAGCAGATCGACGAGGTGGATATCGAGGTGTATCTGCAGGTGCCGGCGTAACGTTTTTGGTGTGCGGAGCGCACCCTACGGTTTCGGCGTTAACCAGGCGCTTTGGATACGGCTCGGTTTCGTAGGGTGCGCTCCGCGCACCGAGGCTACGGCAACCGCCACAACGGATCATCGCCCATCGTCTGCGTCGCCCACTCGGTAAACGCCCGCACCCGCGCCGACAGCCGCCGCGCCTGGGGATACACCAGGCTCATGGGCATGCTTGCCAGCTGCCAATCGGGTAGCAATTCCACTAGCTCGCCGCTGGCCAACAAGGGCTGCGCTTCGCACCGGGGCACGCCGACAAACCCGAGCCCGGCCTGGGCGGCGGCGATATAGGCGCCGCCGCTGTTAAAGCGCATGGCCGGGGTTTGTTCCAGCAGCACGCGTTCTTCGCCTCGGCTTAGCCACACCGGGTTTTGCCGGCCGCTGGCAGGGAATACAAACGCCAGGTAACGGTGGGCGCCAAGGTCGGCCGGGGTGCGAATGGCTGGTTTGCCGTGCAGGTAGCCGGGGGCGGCGCACAGCACAAAACGCATCTGGCCGATGGGGCGGCAAATCAGGTCCGGGTCGGTGACCGTGCCGCCGCGAATCGCGCAGTCGATCCCTTCCTGCACCAGGTCCACCACGCGTTCGCTGCAGCCCAGGTCCAGCTGGATATCCGGGTATTGGGCGACAAACGCGGGCAGTGCCGGGATCAGCAAAAAGCGTCCCACGGGCGAAGGCATATCCACCCGCACCTTGCCGCGCGCCACCGTACGGGTTTGCGACACGCTGGCTTCCAGCTCATCCATATCTTCCAGCAGCGCCCGCGCCCGTTCGTAGTAGGCGGCGCCATCGGTGGTAGGAGTTACCCGGCGGGTGGTGCGGTGCAACAGCTTGACCCCGAGCTGGCTCTCCAGCGCCTGGATCTGCCCGGACAGGGTGGTCTTGGCCGTGGCCAAGGCCTCGGCCGCCCGGGTAAAGCTGCCCAGCTCCACGATGCGGCAGAACGCGCGCATTGCATCCAATCGGTCAAAGGCCATGATTGTCCGTTATTCCGGCTAATGTTTTCGAGTTTAGCCAGTTTATCCGCATTTTTACGAGCAATAGAGTGTGCCCATTCCCGGCATCCAGTCGGGGCCCAATGAGGAACACGCCATGAGCCAGACCCGTATGAAATACGCCGAAGTTGCCCCCCACGCCTTCAAGGCCATGCTCGGCCTGGAAAAAGCCCTGGGCGAATCGGCGCTGGAAAAGTCGCTGCATGAGCTGGTAAAAATCCGCGCCTCGCAACTCAACGGCTGTGCCTACTGCATCGATATGCACACTGCCGATGCCCTCAAGCTGGGGGAAACCCCGCGGCGCATCTTTGCCCTGTCGGCCTGGCACGAAACGCCGTTTTTCAGCGAACGCGAGCGCGCTGCCTTGCTCTGGACCGAAACCCTGACCCTGCAGGCCGAGCGCGGCGCGCCGGATGCGATCTACAACGAAGTGGCCGAGCACTTCAGCGACCGCGAACTGGTCGACCTGACCTTCGCCATCGCCACCATCAATGCCTGGAACCGCTTCGGTGTGGGCTTTGCCATGCAGCCGGCGCAATGACCGCCTGCTTTCCCATGGTGGCGCCGTTCGACGGGCGAGTCTGGGTCCCCGCTTTCGCGGGGACGACGTAGGTTTCAGGCTTTACGCGGTGGGTTTTGGCTCGAAGCGCCATGCCACAAAAAACACCAGCAAGCCGGCCAGTGCCGTGGCCGCGCCGATATA
The DNA here is from genome assembly GCA_039207785.1 of Pseudomonas sp. Classification (GTDB taxonomy): domain Bacteria; phylum Pseudomonadota; class Gammaproteobacteria; order Pseudomonadales; family Pseudomonadaceae; genus Aquipseudomonas. The sequence goes on from JBCECW010000280.1 coordinate 5,293, forward strand.
GCCGGTGGAGGTCCAGCCGTAGCCAGCACTGATGGCCATACCGCCCAACCAAGGCCCGAGGGCATTGGCGAAGTTAAACGCGGCGTGGTTGGAGGCAGCGGCCAGCGTTTGTGCTTCCTGCGCCACATCCATCAGGTGGGTTTGCAGCGGCGCGCCAAGCGACACCATGCTGCCGACGGCAAATACTGCCGGCAGCAGGGTCCACGCCGAGAGCGCAGCACTGGGGAAAATCGCCAGCACCAGCGCGCTCCACACCAGCAGCCAGGCCACGGCCTTGAACTGCAATTTATCGAACAGCCAGCCGCCGACCATATTGCCGACGATGCTGCCCAGGCCAAATGCGGCCAATGCCAGGGGAATCCAGGCGGTGGACAGCTGGGTCACTTGCAGCAGGGTTGGCGCCATATAGCTGAACACGCAGAACATACCGGCAAAGCCGACGGCGCTGATGGCCAGCGCCAGCCACACTTGCGGGCGATTGAAGGCGCGCAGTTCGCGCATGGGGTTGCTG
>JBCECW010000281.1:0-2472 GCA_039207785.1 Pseudomonas sp.
CTGGCGAACCCTGGAAACGGGGATTGATGGCCGGGCCACGCCCGGTTCGCCAGCAAGCTGGCTCCTACAAACCTCACCCTTCGCTGCGCACGCGCTTCACCGCATCCAGCCAACCGGCATAAAGGGTTTCGCGGTGCGCGCTGGCCATGCGCGGGTCGAACCGATGCTGGCGATGCCAATGCTGGGCAATGGCCTTGAGGTCGGGGTAAATACCCGCTTGCAAACCGGCCAGGTAGGCAACGCCCAATGCCGTGGTCTCGGTCACTTCCGGGCGCTCCACCGGCACGCCGAGGATATCGGCGAGAAATTGCATCACCCAGTTGTTCTCCACCATGCCGCCGTCTACCCGCAGCGAACTGGGCGCCGCAGCGCCGTCCTGGCTCATGGCAACCAGCAGGTCGCGGGTCTGGTAGCACACCGACTGCAAGCCGGCGGTGACAATTTCCTTGATCCCGGTATCGCGGGTCAGGCCAAAGATGGCGCCGCGCGCTTTCGGGTCCCAGTACGGCGCGCCCAGACCGGTAAAGGCCGGCACCAGGTACACGCCACTCGCATCGCCGGTCTGCTCGGCCAGCGCCTCGGTGTCGCGGGCATGGCTGATCAGCTTGATGCCATCGCGTAGCCACTGCACCGCCGCGCCCGCGACAAAAATGCTGCCTTCCACGGCATAGGTCACTTCGCCCTTGAGACGATAGCCCACGGTGGTCAGCAAACGGTTTTGCGACACCACCGGCTGCTTGCCGGTGTTCTGGATCATAAAGCAGCCAGTGCCATAGGTACTTTTCACCATGCCCGGCTCGAAGCACGCCTGCCCGACCAAGGCGGCCTGCTGATCGCCGGCCATGCCCAGCACCGGGATGCTCGCCCCCAACAAGCTGGCCTCGGTAATGCCAAAGTCGGCAGCGCAGTCGAGTACTTCAGGCAGCACGCTGGCCGGAATGCCAAACAGCGCCAGCAGGTCGGCGTCCCACTGCTGAGTGTGGATATTGAACAGCATGGTGCGCGAGGCGTTGCTGGCATCGGTTTTATGCGACTTACCGCCAGTCAGGCGCCAGAGCAGAAAGCTGTCGACGGTGCCAAAACGCAACTCGCCGCGCTCGGCACGCTCCAGGGCGCCGGGCACGTTATGCAGAATCCAGCGCAGCTTGGTGACGGAGAAATACGGGTCGATCAACAGGCCGGTCTTGGCGGCGACGGCGGCTTCGTGGCCGGCATCTTTTAGCCCGGCGCAGTAGTCGGCAGTGCGGCGATCTTGCCAGACGATGGCCGGGTGGATCGGCGTGCCGGTGGCCGCATCCCAGACCAGGGTGGTTTCACGCTGATTGGTAATGCCGATGGCGGCGATTTCAGAAGGGTTCAGGCCGCTTTGGCGCAGGGCATCGCGACAGACTTTCAGGGTGCTGAGCCACAGGTCTTCGCCGTCGTGCTCAACCCAGCCGTCCTTGGGGAAATACTGTTTGAATTCCTGTTGCGCGCGGGCCACCGGCGAGCCCTGGGCGCTGAAGACAATGGCGCGGCTGCTGGTGGTGCCTTGGTCGATGGCAAGAAGGTACTGGGACATCTGCGCTTCCTTGTTATTTTTCGTTAGGACATCGCCCGCGGCGAACCTGCTGGTTTATTCACGCCCAATCGGTGCAAACGCGCCCTGGCAGTGGGCGGCCAGCACCTCGGCCGCCAGTTCCACTTCCAACCCACGGCGGCCGGCGCTGACAAAAATCGAGGGATGCTGTTTGGCGCTGTCATCAATAAAGGTGCGCAGGCGCTTTTTCTGCCCCAGCGGGCTGATCCCGCCTACCAGGTAGCCCGTGGAACGCTGGGCGGCGGCCGGGTCGGCCATATCGGCTTTCTTTACCCCGGCAGCATGGGCCAACGCCTTGAGATCGAGGGTGCCGACCACCGGCACCACGGCCACCAGCAGCTCGCTCTTTTCGCTGGCGGCCAGCAGGGTCTTGAATACCCGCGCCGGGTCCAGCCCGAGCTTTTCCGCCGCTTCCAGGCCATAGGAGGCAGCCTTGGGGTCATGGGTGTAGCTCAACACGCGATGCTCCGCGCGGGCTCTTTTCAACAGGTCGATGGCTGGCGTCATGTTCGAATGTGAAAATAATCTGGCAAAGTTCGCGTACCTTAGAGGCGAACCTGGCAAAAGTCGAGCGCCAGCGCCCTGCCCAGCTCGCCGCCCAACCTGCTTATAATGCCGCGCAAAACAAGGAAGCCCCCATGACCCTGGCGCCCCGGCAGCAAGACATTCTCGACCTCGCGCGCGAACGCGGTTACGTCAGCATCGATGAGCTGGCACAGGCCTTTGCCGTCACCCCGCAAACCATTCGCCGCGATATCAACCAGCTTGCCGAACAGGGTCTGCTGCGCCGCACCCACGGTGGCGCGGCCAGCGAAGCGTCCAGCACCCAGAACACCGCCTATGCCATGCGCGCCGGACTGATGCGCGACGAGAAACAACGGATTGCCGAGGCC
>JBCECW010000281.1:2482-5788 GCA_039207785.1 Pseudomonas sp.
GTACCGGACCACGCCTCGGTGTTTATCAATATCGGCACCACCACCGAAGCCATCGCCCGCGCCCTGCTCAACCACCGCGGGTTGAAGGTGATCACCAATAACCTCCACGTGGCCGCGCAGTTGAGCGACAAGGCCGATTTCGAAGTGCTGGTGGCCGGCGGCACTGTGCGCAGCGATGGCGGCATCGTCGGGCAAACGGCGGTCGACTTTATCCAGCAGTTCAAGGTCGATTTCGCCCTGATGGGCATCAGCGGCATTGACGACGATGGCAGCCTGCTGGACTTCGATTACCAGGAAGTGCGGGTTTCCCAGGCCATTATCGACAACGCCCGCCAGGTGCTGTTGGCCGCCGACTCAAGCAAATTCGGCCGCAATGCCGTGGTGCGCCTGGGCTCCGTGGCCCTGGTCAACCAACTGTTTACCGACCGCGCACCCTCGCCCGCCCTGGCCCGCCTGCTGGCCCAGCACAAAGTGCAGCTCAAGCTCGTCTAACCTTCCCTACGTATGACCAAGAAATGACCGCTGGGCGTGCGAACGTTTGGCGCGGCTGGTCATTGGCAAAACATTCGGCTACCATTTTCGCAAACGAACATTCAAACGTTCACTTTCGACTTTAGAGGCCGGCCATGCCCTCCACACACAAGCCTTCCAGTTCCGTTGCCGAGGTCTATGACGTTGCCGTAGTGGGCGGTGGCATCAATGGTGTGGGCATTGCCGCGGATGCTGCGGGCCGTGGCCTGTCGGTGTTCCTTTGCGAAAAAGATGACCTCGCGCAACACACCTCCTCAGCCAGCAGCAAGCTGATCCATGGTGGCCTGCGTTACCTAGAACATTACGAATTCCGCCTGGTGCGTGAGGCCCTGGCCGAGCGCGAAGTGCTGCTGGCCAAGGCGCCGCATATCGTCAAACCCATGCGCTTTGTGCTGCCCCATCGCCCGCACCTGCGGCCGGCCTGGATGATTCGCATGGGCCTGTTTTTGTACGACCACCTCGGTAAACGGAAAAAACTGGCCGGCTCGCGCGGCTTGCGCTTTGGCGCCGGCAGCCCGCTGAAAAGCGAGATCACCCGCGGTTTCGAATACGCCGACTGCTGGGTGGACGATGCCCGCCTGGTGGTGCTTAACGCCATGGCCGCCCGCGAACAGGGCGCGCACATTCACACCCGCACCCGTTGCGTCAGCGCCCGGCGCAGCAAAGGCCTGTGGCATATCCACCTGGAGCGCGCCGACGGCAGCCTGTTTTCGATTCGCGCCCATGCCCTGGTAAACGCCGCCGGCCCCTGGGTAGCGCGGTTTATCCAGGATGACCTGCAACAGAAATCGCCTTACGGCATTCGCCTGATCCAGGGCAGCCATATCATCGTGCCGCGCCTGTTCGACGGCGAGCAGGCGTATATCCTGCAGAACGAAGACCGCCGTATCGTGTTTGCCATTCCCTATCTGGAACGCTTCACCCTGATCGGCACTACCGACCGCGAATACCAGGGCGACCCGGCGCAGGTGGCCATCAGTGCCGAAGAAACCCAGTACCTGCTGGACGTGGTCAACGCCCACTTCAAACAGAGCATCAGCGCCGCCGATATCCTGCACACCTACTCCGGGGTGCGGCCGCTGTGCGATGACGAATCGGACGATCCCTCGGCCGTGACCCGCGACTACACCCTGGCGCTCTCTGCCCAGCCCGGCGAAGCGCCGCTGCTGTCGGTGTTCGGCGGCAAGCTGACCACCTACCGCAAGCTGGCGGAGTCGGCCATGGGGCATCTGGCGCCATTCTTTAGCCAACTCAAAGGCAGCTGGACCGCCGACGCACCGCTGCCCGGCGGCGAACAGATGAGCAGCCGCAGCGCCCTGGTCGAAGCGCTGTGCAGCCAGTACGGCTGGCTGCCGACCCAGGTGGCACGCCGCTGGGCCAATACCTACGGCAGCCGCAGCTTCACCTTGCTCGACGGCGCCAATAGCCTGGAAGACCTCGGCGAAGAGCTGGGCGCCGGGCTCTATGCCCGCGAAGTGGACTACCTGTGCCGGGAAGAATGGGCCCGTGAAGCGGCCGATATCCTCTGGCGCCGCAGCAAGCTCGGGCTGTTTATGACCCCGGCGCAGCAGGCGCGCTTGAGTGCCTATCTGCAAAACCCGCAGGGCAAGGATGCGGCGTGAACTGAATCTGTGTGTGTGTGCTTAGTAGTACCCCTGCCCCGCCATTTGGCGGGGCTTTTTTGTGGGGCTTTAAACTGCCCGGTGCGCGGAGTTGTACCCGATCGCCTCGTTTACGCTGACACCGTAGGGTGCGCTCCGCGCACCAGCCGCATGCGCAAATCGCGCGCAAAAAAAAGCCCGGCAATTTGCCGGGCCGATACACCCAGGAGCAAGAGTGTGAAGGGAGGAGTAACTAAGCTCAGGCCACCTGCGCCAATTGCGCTTTAGCCTGATTCAAACCTTTTTCCATAAACTCACCGCCCAGGTTCAGGCCTTCGGCGTGGATAAAGCTGACATCGTGAATGCCGACAAACCCCAGCGCCTGACGCAGGTAGGGTTCCTGGTGGTCCGCGCTGCTACCGGCGTAAATACCGCCACGCGAGGTCAGCACAAAGGCGCGCTTGCCGGTCAGCAGGCCTTGCGGGCCGGTCTCGGTGTATTTGAAGGTGACGCCGGCACGCAGTACATGGTCGAGCCAGGATTTCAGCGTGCTGGGAATGGTGAAGTTGTACATGGGCGCGGCCAGCACCAGGACGTCGGCGGCCAGCAGTTCCTGAGTCAGGGTATTGGAACGCGCCAGGGCGGCTTTTTCCGCGTCGCTTTGCTGCTCGGCGGGGGTCATCCAGCCACCGAGCAGGTCCATGTCCAGATGCGGCACCTGGTCCACGGCCAAGTCACGTACGGAGATGGTGTCACCAGGGTGCGCGGCTTGCCATTGGGCGATAAATTGCGCGGTCAGTTCGCGGGATACCGAACCTTGAGTGCGGGCGCTGCTTTCAATAACCAAAACCTGGGACATGGGGCTGACTCCATCTGCGTTGTCGTTCGATGGAGTAAGACTACGGGCACAGATATTGATTAAAAAGCGGAAAAAACCGCTGCAACCCATCTATTAATTTGATTTATCCCTGGGCAAACCCTAGGCTTCAGCCTCAGACGGGATTGCAGGTCACCTTGATGCGCATCTTGATCACCTGGGCGGTAAAACGGCCGGTGAGCAGTGCATCTTTACCAGGCTGCAAGGTCACTTTGCGGGTGCGCGGTGCTTCCGGCCCATTGCGGAACACCGCTTTGCACTCGGCGGCCTTCTGGCCGTAGTTGTACAGCTGCACGG
>JBCECW010000282.1:0-5754 GCA_039207785.1 Pseudomonas sp.
GGTGTAGCGGTTGATCATCGAGTCCATGTTGCCGGCCGCGACGCCGAAGAACAGGTTCGGCTCGCCGAGCTTCATAAAGTCGTCTTTGGATTGCCAGTTCGGCTGGGCAATGATGCCGACGCGAAAGCCCTGGGCCTCGAGCAGACGGCCGATGATCGCCATACCGAACGAGGGATGGTCCACATAGGCGTCACCGGTGACGATGATGATGTCGCAGGAATCCCAGCCAAGCTGATCCATCTCTTCCCGGCTCATCGGCAGGAAGGGCGCAGGTCCGAAACACTCGGCCCAGTACTTTGGATAATCGAATAACGGCTTGGCTGCTTGCATGGGGTGACCGTATGGCGGTTGCGTGGAAAATCGCGGGCGCGGAATATAGCACAAAAAATGTACAGATTCCGACCATGTCAGTCAGTTAATACCCGATGTATGACGGGAAAAGTCTTCATATGATGTGTGATCACAGGCCAATGCCATGGCTATACTCGACGCAGTTTTCATCGCCCGGCCGCAGCGCTTGGCTACAAGGAGTTTTGCGGTGCGGCTAACCCTTCTGCGCATGTGTATGTATGCCTTGCTGGCTCTGTGCTGTAGCCAGTCGTTTGCGGCGGCGCCGATTCTGCTGGAACGCGCCAGCAGCGGCATGGGCTTGAATGGGCAGATCGAGTTGCTGGAAGACGTCGGCGCCAAGCTGAACGTCGCCGATATGGCCAACCCCGCCGTGCAGCAGCGCTTCGTCCCGGCCAACGGCAAGGCCAGCGTCGGCCAGAGCCGCAATCCCTGGTGGATCAAGGTCTCCCTGCAACGCCGCAGCGATGCGCCCGAGCATTGGTGGCTGGAAGTCGGCTCGGTGACCCAATTGAATATGCAGCTGTACCTGCCCGGCCCACACACCAGCTGGCTGCAGCGCCAGGGCGGCGAAGTGGTGAACTACGCCGATGGCCGCGACCACGCCTACCGCCGCACCTTGTTCAAGTTGCCGGAGCTGGGCGAAGAACCGCTGACCTTCTACCTGCGTACCTACGACCCGGCGGGCAACTCGTTTCCCCTCAAGGTCTGGCAACTGGATGACCTGAGCCTGCTGGCCGCCACCGAGAACGTCGGCCTGGGGCTGATCTACGGCGTAATCACCGCCCTGCTGCTGTACAACCTGTTTATCTTCTTCAGCCTGCGCGACTCGGCCTACTTCTGGTATGTGCTGGCCACCGGCGGCGCCCTGCTGTTTATCGTCAGCATGACCGGCCATGGCTTCCAGTACCTGTGGCCTAACCATCCGGTGCCGGTATGGCTGGACCGTATCGTCCTGCCTTCGCTGTGGGGCCTGTTTGCCTCGCGCTTTACCCAGACCCTGATGCAAACCCGCCGCTATGTGCGCTGGGCCCACCACCTGCTGAACCTGGCGTGCGTGATGTACCTGGTGGCCATCGCCGTCGACTTCTTTGGCGACCGTGGCACGGCCGCGTGGATTATCGCCATGCTGTCGTTCACCAGCATTCCGGCGGCGCTGGGCGCGGCGTTTATCCGCTGGCGGCAAAACTACTTCCCGGCCTTTCTGTACCTGTGCGGCTACGGCCTGATCCTGGCCAGCACCGGGCTGCTGCTGATGCGCACCACCGGGGTGATCCAACCGGCCGACTGGAATGCTTATGTGTTTCCACTGGCGGTGGCGGCCGAGTCGATCCTGTTCTCCTTCGCCCTGGCCTACCGCATCCAGACCCTCAAGCAGGACCGCTCCACCGCCTTGCAACAGGCGGACCGCGAGAAAACCGCGCGCCTGGCGCAGATGCAGGCGAGTGCCGAAGACCTCAAGCGCGCCGTGGAACTGCGCACCGCCGAACTGGGCCAGGCCGTGGAAAAGCTGGCCGAAGCCAACCAGCAATTACGTGAGCGCGAACAGGCTCTGCAACACGCGGCCTTCCATGACCCGCTGACCGACCTGCCCAACCGCCGCTACCTGATCGAGCGCGTGGAAAATGCCCTGGCCGACGCCAGCCGGCGCCAGGAGTCGGTGGCCTTGCTGCTGCTGGACCTCGATCATTTCAAACCAATCAACGACCGCCACGGCCACGATGCCGGCGACCTGATGCTACGCACCATCGGCCTGCGCCTGCGCGAGCATGTACGCAGCAACGATATGGTGGCGCGCCTGGGCGGCGACGAGTTCGCCATCCTGATCAGCGGCCCGGAAGCCGAGCAGCACGCCCAGGAAATCGCCGTGCGCCTGCTTACCGAACTGGCGCGCCCGGTGCTCTACGGCGCCAATAACCTGGCCGTGACCATCAGTATTGGTGCGGCGCTGTTTCCCCAGCACGCCAAGCAGTTTGCCGGCCTGTACAAAGCCGCTGACGAGGCGCTGTACCAGGCCAAGAGCCAGGGCCGCTCGGGCTGCATCATGCGCGGCCAGGATGGCGCCCTGACGCCGGAGCAGTGCCTGTTTCTGGATGTGCTGCAGGTGCCGACCGGGTTGGTTTAGGGCCTTGGTGTGCGGAGCGCACCCTACGGGTTCGGCGTAAACGAGGTGATTGGAGCGCGGCTCGCTACCGTAGGGTCGCCGGTCCGCGTTCGGCTGCGCACCAATCAATATTGGCGCGGCACGCGGCCGGTGACCTTGGTCAGCAATTCATAGCCAATACTGCCGCAACGCTGGGCCAGCTCGTCCACCGGCAATTGCGCGCCCCATAACTCCACCGCATCGCCCACCTGGGCACCGGCCACATCGGTCAGGTCGATGCTGAGCATATCCATCGACACCCGGCCCGCCAGCGGCACACGCTGGCCGCGCACCACCACTTCGGTGCCTGGCGGGGCATGGCGGGGATAGCCATCGGCATACCCACAGCTCACCGTGCCGACCAGCGATGGCCGCTGCGCGACCCAACTGGCGCCATAGCCAACGCTCTCCCCTGCCGGCACTTCGCGCAGGGCAATCACCTGCGCGGTCAGGCTCATCACCGGTTTCAGGCCCAGGTCGCGGGCGCTTAGCTCGGCAAACGGCGTGGCGCCGTAGAGCATGATGCCGGGGCGTTGCCAGTCCATATGGGCGGCCGGGATAGTCAGCAGCGCGGCGGAGTTGGCCAGCGAGCGCTGGTCGAATTCCAGGTCCAGCAGGGCAAGAAATTGCTCCACCTGCTGTTCGTTCAACTCATGGCCACGCTCATCGGCGCAGGCGAAATGGCCGAGCAGATTTAGCTCCGCCACGTTGGCGCTGCCACGCAGACGGCCATGCCATTCACGCAACGCCGCGCTGGAAAAACCCAGGCGGTGCATACCGCTATCGAGCTTGAGCCAGACACTCAGCGGCTGCGACAGCGCTGCTGACAACAGCGCCTGAGCTTGCGCCGGGCTGTGTACCGCGACATCCAGACTCAGCGCCGCGGCCTGTTGATACTCCGCCGCCTCAAAACAGCCTTCCAACAGCAGCACCCGCGCCTCGGCATTCACCTCACGCACGGCGATGGCCTCTTCCAGGCAGCACACGGCAAAGCCATCGGCATCGTCCAGCGCCGCCACCACCTCACGCAGCCCATGCCCGTAGGCATTGGCCTTGACCACGGCAAACGCCGAGCGGCCTGGCGCGCAGCGATGGGCAACGGCGTAGTTATGGCGCAAGGCAGTCAGATCGATAGTGGCGACTAGAGGGCGCATGGCGAACTCGATAACACGGGAAAAAGGGCCGGCAGTTTAGCCCAGCACGGCGCAGAAATATTGCTGAAGGCTACTGACATAGGGCTGTCAGTAGCCCCTCCGTAAAGTGGCCTCCAGCAGCTCGGGACAACCCACTGCCCCCCTCTACAACGCCAAGGAATGAATGCCATGAACGCCGTGAACTGGTTCGAACTCTATGTCAGCAACTTCGAGCGCGCCCACACCTTCTACCAGCGCGCGCTGGACGTGGAACTGCCGATTATCGATGGGCCGATGTCGCGCATGGGCGTGTTCGCCAGCGCCGAAGACGGCGGCGTGGGTGGCTGCATCTGCGCCATGAGCGGGATGCACCCGGGCACTGGCGGCACCCGGGTGTATCTGAACGTGGAGGGCAAACTCGACGCCGTGCTGGACCGCGTGCCCAATGCCGGCGGCATTATTCTGCAGCCGCGCACCGAGATCGCGCCCCACGGTTTTATTGCCGTGATAAAAGACAGCGAAGGGAATAGCGTTGGGCTGCATAGCATGTCCTGATATCCACCTGTTTCGCGAGCAAGCTCGCTCCTACGGGTTGTGCAATCTCGTAGGAGCGAGCTTGCTCGCGAAGCCTTGTCCACACCGAGAACCCCCATGAGACGCGCCGACCGCCTGTTCCAGATCGTGCAGTTTCTGCGCAGCCGCCGCCTGACCACCGCGCAGTGGCTGGCCGAGCGCCTGCAGGTGTCGGTGCGCACCATCTGCCGCGATATCCAGGACCTGTCGCTCTCCGGCGTGCCGCTGGAGGGCGAAGCCGGCGTGGGCTATGTGCTGCGCCAGCCCATGGACTTGCCGCCCTTGATGTTCGAGCGCGAGGAAATCGAAGCGCTGATGATCGGCGCCAAGATGGTCAAGGCCTGGGCCGACCCGGCGCTGCAACATGCCGCCGAATCGGCGCTGGCGAAAATCCATGGCGTGCTGCCCAGCGACCTGCGCAGCGAACTCAACCGCCATAACCTGTTTGCCCCGGAAACCAACCTCTACCCCGTGCACTGGCTGGGGCAATTGCGCTTGGCCATCCGCCAGCAACGCAAGCTGCAATTAAGCTACAAGGACGAAAAAGGCCAGAGCAGCGAGCGCTGCATCTGGCCTTTGGGGCTGTTCTTCTGGGGGCAAACCTGGACGCTATGCAGCTGGTGCGAACTGCGCGGCGACTTCCGCAATTTCCGTATCGACCGCCTGGATACGCTGACCGATACCGACGAGCACTTTCAGTGTGGCCCGGGGCAGCGCCTGGAGGATTACCTGGCGCCCTATGTCGACGCCGACTTCATCGCCCCGCACTACAAGTCTTAGCAAAGCGCTCAGCAAGAACGTCGCGCAGTAGGTCTATTCGTCGTCGTCGAAGTTGTAGCTACCGGGGGCCAGATTCTCGAATCTCGTGTACTTACCCAAGAACGCCAACCGAATAAAACCAATCGGACCGTTCCGCTGCTTACCGATAATGATCTCGGCCACGCCCTTGTGCTCGGTCTCGGGGTGGTACACCTCGTCGCGGTACACAAACATGATCACGTCGGCGTCCTGCTCGATGGCGCCGGATTCGCGCAAGTCGGAGTTCACCGGGCGCTTGTTGGGGCGCTGTTCCAGGGAGCGGTTGAGCTGCGACAGCGCCACCACCGGGCAGTTGAATTCCTTGGCCAGGGCTTTCAGCGAGCGGGAGATCTCGGAAATCTCGTTGGTACGGTTATCGCCGCTGGAGCCGGGGATCTGCATCAGCTGCAGGTAGTCGATCATGATCAGGGCGATATCGCCGTGCTCGCGCACCAGGCGGCGGGTACGGGCGCGCATTTCCGAGGGGCTGATACCGGCGGTGTCGTCGATAAACAGCTTGCGGTCATTGAGCAGGTTGACCGCCGAGGTCAGGCGCGGCCAATCGTCGTCATCAAGCTGGCCGGAACGCACCTTGGTCTGGTCGATACGGCCGAGGGACGAGAGCATACGCAGCATCAGCGATTCGCCTGGCATCTCCAGCGAGTACACCAGCACCACCTTGTCGCTGCGCAGTACGGCGTTTTCCACCAGGTTCATGGCGAAGGTGGTCTTACCCATCGACGGACGGCCGGCGACGAT
>JBCECW010000283.1:0-4569 GCA_039207785.1 Pseudomonas sp.
ATACAGGGCCTGCTGCTCGGCGAATAACCACTGGTGGTCGATGGCCGCCTGCACCCCGGAAAAATAGCCGATGGCCAGGTGCATCTGGTCTTGCAGCAGGCGTCGCTCCAGTTCCGCCGGCGCCGCACTGCGCAGTTCGATCTGCACCGCCTGGTGGCGTTGGCGAAAGCGGCGGATGGCTTCGCTGACCTTGGCCAGCACCTGCGGGTCGAGCGCCTCGGACAAGCCAATGCACAGCTCGCCCAGCAGCTTGTCGGCCATGCCGCGTGCTTCGTTCTTGAACACATCCAGGGCGGTAAACAGCTTGCGCGTGGCCAGCAACACCTCTTCGCCCTTGGGCGTCAGGCGAAAGCCCGCCTTGCCACGCTCGCACACCCGAAAACCGAGGCGGGTTTCCAGCTTGGCCATCTGCGTGCTGATGGTCGATTGGCCGATCCCCAGATCGCCCTGCGCCGCACTGAAACCGCCGTTTTCCACTACAGCGATAAACAGCCGCAGCAATTGCAGATCGAGGTCGCGTACCTGGCTAAGCATGGCAAGTCCAAACATTGATGAGAGACGATGCCAGGGTATATCACTTTGCATTTATCCGAAGCAAAGCCCGGCGCAGTATCGACGTCATCCAGAGCCTCCTGCCATCGCGAATGGCCATGCGAGAGGCGCGGTAACCGTAATCTGCCCAGGAGATCATCACCATGCGAACACTCGCGTGCGCAGTACTGCTGGCCGCCACCTTGCCGGTGCAGTTGCAGGCCCAGGCTGAAGAGAAGGCGCTGAATATCTACAACTGGTCCGAGTACATCGGCCCCGAAGCGCTGAAAGGCTTCCAGGCTGAAACCGGCATCAGCATCAAGTACGACGTGTTCGACAGCCCCGAAGCGCTGGACAGCAAGCTGCTTACCGGTGGCAGCGGCTATAACCTGGTTTTCCCATCGTCCAGCGGCCTGGCCCGGGCGGTGAAAGCCAAGGCCGTGCAACCCATCGACCGCAGCGGGCTGACGCTCTACAGCAACCTCGACCCCGAGCTATTGAGCAAACTCGCCACCTCCGACCCCGATAACCGCTACGGCGTGCCCTATACCTGGGGCACCGTGGGGCTGGGGTTGAACCAAGAAGCGGTGCGCAAACGCCTGGGCGACGATGTGCCGCTCAATACCCTCGACCTGCTGTTCAAGCCCGAATACGCCAGCAAGCTGAAAGACTGCGGCATTGGCGTGCTCGACTCGCCGCAGGAAGTGATCAGCATCGCCCTCAATTACCTCGGGCATGACCCCTACAGCACCAAGCCGGCCGAGCTTAAAGAAGTGCAGCAACTGCTCGCCGCGCTGCAGCCCAATGTGCGCTACGTGGCCTCTGGCCGGCAGATCGACGACCTGGCCAAGGGCGAGGTGTGCATGGCGCTGAGCTATAGCGGCGACGCTGCCACCGCAGCCGCCCGGGCGATCGAAGCCAAACAGCCATTCGCGGTGCTGTACCGCATTCCCCGCGAAGGCACGCTGATCTGGTTCGACACCATGGCCATTCCGGTCGATGCCCCACACCCGCAGGCGGCGCTGGCCTTTATCAACTACATGCTGCGCCCCGAGGCGATGGCCGAAGTCACCAACACGGTGTTTTTCGCCAACGCCAACAACGCGGCCACCGCCAAGGTTGACCCCGCGGTGACCGGCGACCCGGATATCTACCCGCCTGCCGAGCTGCGTGCGCGGCTGTTCAGCGAACAACTCTTGCCCCTGCCGGCCCAGCGTGAACGCACACGCCTGTGGACCGCCTTCCGCACCCACTATTAAGGAGCACCTCCATGGACCATGCCTCGAGCAACGACCAAGCGATCACCCGCGAAAGCCTCTATGGCACGGCGGCGGAATCCACCTACGGCGGTATCACCAGCTTTATGCGCCGCCGCTACAGCCGCGACCTGCGCGGTGTAGACGTGGTCGTCAGCGGCGTGCCGTTCGACACCGCCACCACCAACCGCCCCGGCACTCGCTTTGGCCCGCGCGCCATTCGCGCCGCCTCCACGCAAATGGCCTGGATGCGGCCCAGCGCCTGGGAGTTTGATCCTTTCGACGAATTGGCGGTAATCGACTACGGCGACTGCGATTTCGACCATGGCCAGCCGCAGCTCACCCCGGGCGCGATTGAAGCCCATGCCGACCATATCCTGGCCGCGGACTGCGCGATGCTGACCTTGGGTGGCGACCACTTCATCAGCTACCCGCTGCTAAAGGCCCATGCCAAGCGCCATGGCACCTTGTCGCTGATCCACTTCGACGCCCATAGCGACACCTGGCCGGATGAAGAGGTGCAGCGTATCGACCACGGCACCATGTTCTACCACGCTGCCCGCGAAGGCCTGGTCGACCCCGCGCGCTCGGTGCAGATCGGCCTGCGTACCACCAATGACGACGTGATGGGTTTCCAGGTACTCGACGCCCGCCATGTGCACCGGCATACCCCGGAGCAGATCGCCGAGCAGATTCGTGCTCGGGTCGGCGACAACCCGGTGTACCTGACCTTCGATATCGACTGCCTGGACCCGGCGTTCGCCCCCGGCACCGGTACGCCGGTATGCGGCGGCCTGAGCAGCCACCAGGCGCTGGAAATCCTCCGTGGCCTGCGCGGCATCAATGTGGTGGGCATGGATGTGGTGGAAGTCGCGCCGCCCTACGACCACGCCGAAGTGACCGCGCTGGCGGGCGCCACCATCGCTGTGGAAATGCTGTGCCTGTATGCGGCGAAACATACGCACAAAGGTTGAAGGCAGACTTTGGTTGAACCTGGCGGCAGGGCGATGGGTCCGTTTAGGGGTACGTTTCCCACTTAAAAGGAGCCCTCTTCATGGACCTGATCCGTATCCTTGTCGCCATTGTGCTGCCACCGTTGGGCGTGTTTCTGCAGGTAGGCTTTGGCGGCGCCTTCTGGCTGAATATTCTGCTTACCCTGTGCGGCTATATCCCCGGCATCGTGCATGCCGTCTATATCATCGCCAAACGTTAAATCTGCCGGCATAAAAAAGCCCCGCCTATGCGGGGCTTTTTTGTTTGTAGGATGGGTAGAGGCGTAGCCGAAACCCATCGCGGATATGGCGGTATGAAAAGCGCTCAGGGCTGCAGCGTTTGCTGAATCTCGCCACCCAGATCATCCGCCAGCAAGCCCAGGGAGAACCCGGAAATCGAAGCGATGGTGCCGCGCCACAGCAGGCCCTCACTGGCCGGCATCTGCCCGGACGGCGTGCTCAGCTTGGCGTCCTTCAAATGCAGATACTGCACCGGCGGCGGGGTTTCACCGTCGGACGTCGGCAGCCGCGCCGTGCCTAGTTTCGCGTAGTGCGTGCGTAACCGGTCGGCATCGGCCACTGGCCAGGAGCTGGAAAACGACTCGCCGAACAAGCGGAAATACTGTTCCACGCTAATCAAAATGCCGGTAATGATGCCGGCCGGTGTGGACAAGGTAATGCCCACTTGCAGCTCGGTTTCATTGGTCAACTGCACCAGATCCTGCAAAAACCAGTCGGTGGTCCGACCGTGCCAGGTCAACTCCTTCATCACCGGGTCGACCAGATCATTGGCCACCTGTTGATGCCAGCTTGGTTTTGCATTGTCCTGAGTCATCTTCGCTCCATGCTGCCGATGAAGGCAGTTTCGGTCGTTACGGGTTTCTTGTAGCTGTCAGTGTAGGCAACGCCTGAGGCAGAAGGCCAATGTAGCCTCAGGCCATTACATCAATGGTATTGCCCAGATTCGGTGGATTGCTCGGGATTGCCGATAGATCGGGAATCGCCTCGATCAACGCCATGGCGCCACTCTCCTGGATATCGAGCGCCTTGTTCAGCATCGTGATCGACACATCGGACGCGAGCTTCGCCGACTTGGCATTCGAGACAGCCGAAGCAACGTTGGAAATGTCCATGCCGTACCTCCGTAGGAAACGGTTACCTAAGGTCGACTGGCCCAAGTGGCGTGAAGTTCAAATTCGCTGCATGAGCCAGGCGTACGTTAACAGGGGTTATCGGCAGGGAGGGGGAGGGCTATAGGGGCCGTTGGTCCTTCAATTCAACCAGCCGCTTCGGTATTGACCCGGTAACGCGTACTACGCCCGCTGCCCGGCAAACGCACCAGGCAGCCCTTCTCCAGCAGGTCCGTCAAATGCCGAGTCGCCGTAGCCTTGGATACCTGGGCCACCGCCTGGTACTGCGCGGCGCTGATACCGTCGGCAAAGCCGCGCTCGCCGCCATCGAGCAAACGGTTAAGCACCTTGACCTGCTCTGCGGGCAAGGCCAGCTCACGGTGGGTATGCCAGAAGCGCGCCTTGGCCAGCACCCGGTCTATGCGGGCCAGAGCCTGCTCCAGGCTGCTCAACAGCGTCTGTAGAAACCACAGCAACCACGCGGTGATATCCATTCCACCCTTCTGGCTGGTCTCAAGAATGCGGTAATAACCGGCGCGGTCGTCGAGGATGCTGGCAGACATCGCATAGAAACGGATGGACTGACGCTCGCCCTGGGCCAACGCCAGGTCGGTGAGCGCCCTTGTCAGACGGCCATTGCCATCATCGAATGGGTGAAGG
>JBCECW010000283.1:4579-5751 GCA_039207785.1 Pseudomonas sp.
AACCAGAAATGGGCGATCCCGGCACGCAGCAACGGATCAAGCGCCACATCGTTACGGCTCTGCTCGAACCAGGCGAGAAACTCGCCCAGCTGCTCCTCCAGGCCTTGGCGAGGCGGTGCCTCAAAGTGGACGGTGGGCCGTTCAAGGCGTCCGGAGACCACCTGCATAGGCTCCTCACCGCGCAGCCCGCCAACATTTATTGGGCGGCCAAGCAGGCTCTCGTCATTAGGGAAAAGCCAGCGATGCCACGTATACAACCGCTCCAACTCAAGCGGCTGCTGGTAGGCACCGGTGGCATCCAACAGCAACTGAGCCAACCCCTCCGAGCGCGCCGTAGTACGACCGGCTTCCTTTATTCCCAGGCGCTTGGCCAGTGAAGAACGCACCGCCCCCACATTCAACTGCTCACCCTCAATGGCAGACGAGGTCACGATATTCTGCAGCAACGCATCCAGACTGCTCTGAACCTGCGTATCGCCCCCAACCACACCCAACATTCCCAACAAACGGCCCTGAGCTTGGGTGCAGGTACGCAACAGCGGGGCAAGTGTGTCCGCCTGCCAGGTAAAGCCGGGCCAGTTAGGGTGTTGCCAGATCCAGAAGGGGGCGGTCATGGCCAATGCTCGGGTGTGAGCCGATTAGGGATTCTATTCGGCTCATTGGGTGAGCCGATAATGGCGGGGAATCGGCTCAATGTCCAATGGGGCCTACTGCCCAACGTACAGGGATGGTCGGACCGGCTTCCTATTGAAGGCTCTGCATCGTGCGGCACTTGGGAAATGCCGAGCAGCCCCAGAACTGCTGGCCGGATTTCTCGCCGGACTTCACCGTGCGGATTAGCAGAGCGCTGCCGCATTTCGGGCATTGCCGTTCTGCGTTGGGGTCGCTACGACGTTGAAGGTTTTGCACGTGCTCTCGGTGGGTGGCGAGTGATGGCGCTCGGCAGCCGGTTTGCAGGGCCTGCAGCATGGCGTCGACTTCAACCTCAGCGAATACCGTTTGCTGGAATGACTTGATAAACCGAATAAAGCCGACGTCCTCAGTCACGTTGGCCGGCACTTCCGTTTTGAAGGTACTACCGCCAACAAAGGTGATCACCGAGTGAAGGTGCTCGGGACTAACACCAAGGGTGGCTTCCAGCGCTTTGAGGTGTTTGTAGTTCTGCCGCAGCG
>JBCECW010000284.1:0-728 GCA_039207785.1 Pseudomonas sp.
CATTCGGGGTGACGGTGAGTCAGGGGTTGACCAGTTTGACGCCTGCTGATGTGACGCTGGATACCCTTTTTGCGCGGGCGGATGCGGGGATGTATGAGGCTAAGCGGTCGGGGAAAAATCGGATTGTTCGGGCGT
Organism: Pseudomonas sp.; assembly: GCA_039207785.1. Classification (GTDB taxonomy): domain Bacteria; phylum Pseudomonadota; class Gammaproteobacteria; order Pseudomonadales; family Pseudomonadaceae; genus Aquipseudomonas. Next base: position 136 of record JBCECW010000284.1, read on the forward strand.
AGATCTTCGTATCAAAACCCTCTCCCCAGCCCTCTCCCGCAAGCGGGCAGAGGGAGCCGATCTGCGTTTTGCTTGTCTCCCCTCTCCCGCCTGCGGGAGAGGGGCTGGGGGTGAGGGCAAGCCGTTACGCAGGCTGCTGCTGCGTAATGCAGTGAATATTCCCGCCACCGAGCAAAATCTCCCGCCCCGGCACCATCACCACTTCATGCGCCGGGAACAGGCGCTGCAAAATCGCCTTGGCTTCACCATCCTTCGGGTCATCGAAGCTGGGCGCGATGATCCCGCCGTTGACGATCAGGAAGTTGACGTAGGAACCAGCCAGGCGAATCGACGGGTCACGCTCTTGCGTACCGGCCACCAGATCCACCCCCGCGCACTCTTCATCCGTGGCATACAGCGGCCCCGGAATCGGCATCTTGTGCACCACCAGCTGGCGGCCCTTGGCGTCTTTTACGCTTTCCAGCACGCGCATGGCGGCCTGGCAGCGTTCGTAGTTGGGGTTCTGTTGGTCGTCGGTCCAGGCCAGCAGCACTTCACCCGGGCGCACGTAGCAGCAGAAGTTATCCACATGGCCGTCGGTTTCATCGTTGAAC
>JBCECW010000284.1:738-5722 GCA_039207785.1 Pseudomonas sp.
TCACCGCGCCGTTGGCGATCAGGAAGTTCATGTGGCTGGCCGGGACCGGACGCTTGTCCTCGCCCTCGATCCAGCCGGGTGACGGGATGCGCACCACCTTGATCTTGCGGCCCTCGGCATCGGTCATCTCGGCCAGGCGCTTGGCGGCGTCGTCAAAGGCCGGCGCGTTCGGATCGCCGCGGCCCCAGGCGACCGGGATCGCCACCGTCGCCGGCGCGATGAAGCGGGCCAGATTGTCCACGTGGCCGTCGGTGTGGTCATTGACCAGGCCCTCGCCCAGCCACAGCACCTTCTTGGCGCCCAGGCTCCGGGCCAGCGCGGCGGTGGCGATCTCCTCGGTCCAGCCGGGGTTGCGGTTGCGGTTCAGCAGGCATTCTTCGGTGGTGATCACCGTGCCTTCGCCGTCGACGTGAATGGAGCCGCCTTCCAGCACAAAACCTTCGGTGCGGTAGCGGTCGCGGCGCTCGATTTCGAGGATCTTGCTGGCCACCTGGTCGTCACGCTGCCACGGTGCATACAGGCCGCCATCAAAGCCGCCCCAGGCGTTGAAGCCCCAATCCACACCGCGCACCACGCCTTCGGCGTTGCGTACAAAGGTCGGGCCGGTGTCGCGTACCCAGGCGTCATCGGTGCTGATTTCCACCACGCGGATATTGTCGGCATCCAGGCGCGCGCGGGCGTTTTCGTATTGTTCCGCGCTGACGCAAACGGTCACCGGCTCGAAGCGCGCAATGGCCTTGGCCACGGCGGTAAACGCCGCTTGCGCCGGCTTGCCGCCCAGGCGCCAGTTGTCCGAGCGCTGCGGCCAGACCATCCAGGTCTGGCTATGGGGCGCCCATTCGGCAGGCATATGGAAGCCATCGGCGCGGGGGGTGGAGTTCAGTGTGGTCATTGGCGTTTACCCGATTGAGGTGGAACCGTAGGAGCGAGCGTGCTCGCGAAGCTTTTGATGTGAAGCGCTTCGCGAGCAAGCTCGCTTCTACATGAAGGTGTAGGGGTTAGGACTCTAGCGCACCATCCAGGGTTTTGATTGCGCCATACAGGTTGGGGCGGCGGTCGCGGAAGCTGCCCCAGGCGCTGCGGATGTGCTCGAGCTGATCGAGGTCGAAAGTATGCACCAGGATGCCTTCGGCGGTTTCATTGAGCTCCTGCACTTTTTCGCCGAACTGGTTGGCGATAAACGACGAGCCGTAGAAGGTGATGTCGTAGCCGTCCTGCGCTTCGTTGCCGATGCGGTTGGAGGCAATCAGCGGCATCAGGTTGGCGCCGGCATGGCCCTGTTGCACGCGCTGCCAGTGGTCGCGCGAGCTGATGGTTTTATCGTGGGGTTCGCTGCCGATGGCGGTGGGGTAGAACAGCAGCTCGGCCCCTTGCAGCGCCATGCTGCGGGCGCACTCGGGGAACCACTGGTCCCAGCAAATGCCCACGCCAATCTTGGCGTAGCGGGTGTTCCACACCTTGAAGCCAGTGTCGCCAGGATTGAAGTAGTACTTCTCGTGGTAGCCGGGGCCATCCGGGATATGGCTTTTGCGGTACACGCCGAGATTGCTGCCGTCGGCGTCGATGATGGCGATGCTGTTAAAGCGCGCGCGCCCGGCCAGCTCGAAGTAGCTGATGGGCAATACCACCTGCAGCTCCTTGGCCAGCTTCTGGAAGTGGGCGATGGCGGCATTGGTGTCGGTGCTGGTGGCCAGCTGCAGGTACTCGGGGTTGGGCTTCTGGCAGAAGTACGGGGTCTCGAACAGTTCCTGGATCAGGATTACCTGCGCGCCTTTGGCGGCGGCTTCGCGCACCAGTTTTTCGGCGGTGGCGATATTCGCCGCGCGGTCCCAGGAACAGGCCATCTGCGTGGCGGCGACGGTAACGGTACGAGCCATAAAGCACCTCTTTTATTGTTGGCAGGCTAAACGCCTGTTGAGCAGGTGCGTGCTTTATAGTCGATAAAAATCCGACTTAGAAGGTGATTTTATCTATTGCTCGTTATTTATTGATAAAAATACAGATAAATATCGGTTATTAAAGCGGTGATTCCCGCTTTGGCAGAAAGGCGGGCAGGTACAGACCCAGATAAACATCGAATACCCGCATGCCTTCTGCGGCCAGGCGCGGGGTGATTTCGCCATGCTGCTGCACGGAGCTGGCATACACGCGGTCGCTAAGCTCCAGGGCCAGGGCAAATACATCGAGCTCGCTGGGCAAGGCGGGCAGGGGGAAGTGGCGGTGGAACAGTTCATGGAGCAAGCGCCCCAGCTCGATATCGTGCTGGCGGTCGGCCTGGGTGACTTCAGCCAGGCCGTGCTGGGCCAGGATCAATTGGCGAGCGGCGGCATCGCTGGTGTAGATGTCCAGCATGCGTTGCTCCACCAGACCCGACAGATCGCGCCAACTGCCGAGGCTGGCGTGGTCGATGGGCAATGCCAGCGCGGCGCGAAAGGCCGCATGCACATCGGCGGTCAGCGCTTCGAGAATCGCCGGCACACTGGCGAAGAAGTGGTACACGGAGGAGGGCGGCATCTGCGCGCGCTCGGCCACGCTATAGATCGACAGGCCGGTCACGCCCTGTTCAGCCAGCAGCGCCCGGGCGGCGTCGACAATGGCGGCAATACGCGCCTGGCTGCTGGCGCGGGGTTTGCGGGCGGTGGCGGGACGCTGCATAAGGCTCTCCTTGAACGAGGCGCTATTGGATGACAGCCACCCAGGCTAAGCAAGCCTGACTTCATTGTTCGATAATCGAACGGATAGTCGATTATCGGATTGTTCCCCTTCCGGTCGCGGCGTACTGTTTTCCCCACCCGGCGTCCCTCCCTCCTGTGCGACGCCTCGGATAACAAGACGAGATCGAACATGGCTGAACTCCTGTCTCTGCGCGAAGCGGTCGAGCGCTTTGTCCACGATGGCGACACCGTTGCCCTCGAAGGCTTTACCCACCTGATTCCTACTGCCGCGTCCCACGAATTGATTCGCCAGGGCAAGAAAGACCTGACCCTGGTGCGCATGACGCCGGACCTGGTTTACGACCTGCTGATTGGTGCCGGTTGCGCCAAGCGCCTGGTGTTTTCCTGGGGGGGCAACCCGGGTGTCGGCTCGCTGCACCGCCTGCGCGATGCGGTGGAAAAAGACTGGCCCCATGCCCTGGAAATCGAAGAGCACAGCCATGCCGATCTCGCCAACTCCTATGTAGCCGGTGCCTCGGGCCTGCCGTTTGCGGTGCTGCGCGCCTACGCCGGTTCCGACCTGCCCAAGGTCAACCCGCTGATCAAAAGCGTGACCTGCCCGTTTACCGGTGAAGTGCTGGCGGCCGTGCCGTCGGTGCGCCCGGATGTCACCGTGATCCACGCGCAAAAAGCCGACCGCAAGGGTAACGTCCTGCTCTGGGGCATTCTCGGCGTGCAGAAGGAAGCGGCCCTGGCGGCCAAGCGCTGCATCGTCACCGTGGAAGAAATCGTCGACGACCTCAATGCACCGATGAACGCCTGCGTATTGCCGACCTGGGCGCTGACCGCCGTGTGCCTGGTGCCGGGTGGCGCACATCCGTCCTACGCCCACGGTTACTACGAACGCGATAACCGCTTCTACCAGGCCTGGGACCCGATTGCCCGCGACCGCGCAACCTTTACCGCGTGGATCGACGAGTACATCCGCGGCACCGAGGACTTCGCTGCCTTCCAGCAAAAAATCGCCACTGCGGAGGCCAAGTAATGAGCGACTACAGCACCAATGAAATGATGACCGTCGCCGCCGCCCGCCGCCTGAAAAATGGCTCGGTGTGTTTTGTCGGTATCGGCCTGCCTTCCAAGGCGGCGAACCTGGCGCGCCTGACGTCCTCCCCTGATGTCGTGCTGATTTATGAGTCCGGCCCGATTGGCGCCAAGCCCACCGTGCTGCCGCTGTCCATTGGCGACGGCGAGCTGGCGGAAACCGCCGATACCGTGGTGCCGACCGGCGAGATTTTCCGCTACTGGTTGCAAGGCGGGCGTATCGACGTCGGCTTTCTCGGCGCCGCCCAGGTGGACAAGTACGGCAACATCAACACCACCGTGATCGGCGATTACCACAAGCCCAAAGTGCGCCTGCCCGGTGCCGGTGGCGCGCCGGAGATTGCCGGTTCGGCCAAGTCGGTGCTGATTATCCTCAAGCAATCGCACCGCACCTTTGTGGATAAATTGGCCTTTATTACCTCGGTCGGTTTTGGCGAAGGCGGCGATCACCGCAAGCGCCTGGGCCTGCCGGGCAAAGGCCCGGTCGGCATCATCACCGACCTGTGCATCATGGAGCCGGAAGCCGGCACCAACGAATTTATCGTCACCTCGCTGCACCCCGGCGTGACCCGTGAGCAGGTGGTTGAGGCGACTGGCTGGCAGATCCGTTTTGCCGACAGCGTCGCCGTGACCGAAGCCCCGCAAGCCCATGAACTGGGAGCCCTGCGTGCCCTCGAAGCCCGCACCGCTGCCGCCCACGGCCAGGCCGGGGGTGAGGAATGAGCCGCGAGGTTTTTATCTGCGATGCCGTGCGCACGCCGATTGGCCGCCTGAATGGCGGCCTGGCCCCGGTGCGCGCCGATGACCTCGCTGCCGTGCCGCTCAAGGCCCTGATGGAGCGCAATCCGCAGGTGGATTGGCAGGCCCTGGACGAAGTATTTATGGGCTGCGCCAACCAGTCCGGCGAAGACAACCGCAACGTCGCCCGCATGGCCGTGCTGCTCGCCGGCCTGCCGGAAACAGTGCCCGGCGTAACCCTTAACCGCCTCTGTGCCTCGGGCATGGAAGCGGTGGGCGCGGCGTTCCGTGCCATTGCCAGCGGCGAGATGGAGCTGGCGATTGCCGCCGGCGTCGAGTCGATGACCCGCGCGCCCTATGTGATGGGCAAGGCCGATAGCGCTTTTGGCCGTGGGCAGAAACTGGAAGACACTACCCTGGGCTGGCGCTTCGTTAACCCGGCCATGAAAGAGCAGTACGGCGTCGATCCGATGCCCGTCACTGGCGAT
>JBCECW010000285.1:0-3567 GCA_039207785.1 Pseudomonas sp.
GTGATTGGGTTGGGATTTGTGGTTGCAGGGTTCGCCAGCGAGCTGGCTCCTACAGGTCTGGCGGGTAGCTGCGGGTTGGTGGCGGCGAGGTTAGGCTCGGTGCCGCAATGTGGTCAGCATGGTGACCAATTCATGTTGGCCGGTGTAGGGGGCTGGGGCGGTGTAGGGGTTGTTTTGCGTGGCTAGCTGTTGGGCGTGCTGGGTGGCGATTTCCAGATGGGGGCGGGTGGTGGCGAAGGTGGCGCCTGCGCCTTTCTCGTAGTGGGGTAGGTGTTGTTTTAGGCGTTTTAGAACGGCATCGCGGTGGATGGGGGCCTGAATACTTTCGTAGTGCAGCAGTAGCCAGAGTTCGAAGCTGGGAATGGAGGCGATGGCTTTGAAGGCTACGGGCTGCTTTTCGTCGTTTTGCAGTTTGCCGTCCAGGGTCTTTGCCAGGTCGAGGGCGGCGAAGTAGCTGGGGTGGTCGTCGCGGTCGAATACGGCGTACACCTGATCGAAGCTTTTGGGGCGGATGCCTTTTGTACAGGTCGCCTTCTTGAAACAGCCGCTGGGCGTATTGCACCACTTGAATGGGGGCGGTGCCTAAGCGGCCGGGCTGTACTTCTACATTGGCGGAGTGCAGTTGGTAGGCGGCGCGGATTTCTTCCAGGTAGAGCGGTTCGGTTTTGCTGCCTTCGGTGACGATCAGAATTCGCGCATACGCGGCGCGGCGTTGTTCGCTGTGGGTTTTGCGCGCTAACTGCCGCGCTTTGGGTTGGTCGTCTTTGCCCATAGGCGCTTCACCTCAGTAGCTCGCTGCGAAACAAGGGCAGGGCACCGTAGCGCCCTTGCAGGTAACCGCGTTCCAGCGCTTCGTTTTTGCGCGGGCTGAAGTCCAGCAGGGGGTAGAGGGTGGAGCGTTGGTCGGGGCCTTTTTCGACAAACCAGACCTGGTCGCGGCGGAACAGACCGTAGGCGTCCAGCAGCGAGGTGTCGTGCGTGGTGAAGATCAGCTGCGCGCCGCCGGTGTTGACCTGGGGCTGGTGGAACAGGCGCACCAGGGCTTGCACCAGCAGGGTGTGCAGGCTGGTGTCGAGTTCGTCGACCAGCAGCGTCAGGCCTTTTTTCAGGATGTCGAGAATGGGGCCGGTAAAGAACAGTAGGTTGCGGGTGCCGCTGGACTCGTCCGCCAGGTCGAACACGGCAGTGCCGTGCTCGGTTTCGTGATGGAACTTCACTTCGTCGATGCTTTGTTCTTCCGCGCCTTCAACGCGTTTGCCGGTGGCCATGTCTATATGAACGCTGTGCACCATGGCTTGCTTGGTGCTGACTTCGATTTTGGCAATGCTCATATCGGCGGCGCGCAGGAAGTCGCAAATGGCGTTGCGCTCGGTTTCGTTCTTTAGCTGTTGCATGGAGAACTGCGGCGACAGCGGCGCTAGCTCGTTAAAGATCACCAGATGGTTGGCGAACCAGTCGTAGACCGGGCGCAGGGCGTCGCTGTTGAGTTGCACGGCCATGGAGAGAAACAGCGCGTTAGGTCGCGTGGCGCCTTCCCATAGGGTTCTGGCGCCTTTCAGGCCGGGGCCGAATTCGTAGAAGTCTTGGCCGCTGGCTTTGTCGTAATGCCGCTCGAACCAGCGCTGCGGTTTGAAGGCTTTGTACACAAGCAGGTGCTCGGCCACGATGCGCGAGTTGGTCATGGCAAAGCCGTATTGGTAGCGCACGTCGTCAACGATAAAGGTGACTTCGAACTCGGAGGGTTGGCCGGCGGAGGTGGCGTCGAGTTTGAAGGGTTGCAGGCGGTCGTAGGTTTGGCCGGGTTGCAGGGTGGCGGATTCCAGCACCACGCCGCGCATATATTGCAGGGCTTTGATCAGGTTGGATTTGCCGCTGGCGTTGGCGCCGTAGACCACGGCGCTTTTGAGCAGGTGCGGGGCGGCGCGCATACCGGTGTTTAAGGCGTGGGTGCCGAGCAGGGTTTTGTCGGCAGAGGCGACAAGGCTGAGGACTTGCTCGTCGCGCAGGCTGCGGAAGTTTTTTACGCGGAATTCGACGAGCATTTTTCTCACCTTGAGTAAAATATTGTCGAATTATGCGCTTGTTGGTCGAATAATCAAATTATTCGTTTGGTTGAGCCACGTTCACTGGAAGATCGCTTGGTGCGTGGAACGCACCCTACGGATTCGGATTAAACGAGGTGATCAGGATTCGACGCGGTCCCGTAGGGTGCGCTCTGCGCACCGGGCCGTTGCGCCGCAGCCAATAAAAAAGAGACCCGAGGGTCTCTTTTTTTGTGCAGCGGGGTTTGGCCTTAGGAGAGGAAGCCGCCGTCTACGTTCAGCGCCACGCCAGTGGTGTAGCTGGAAGCATCGCTGGCCAGGTACAGCACGGTGCCGGCCATTTCGCTTGGGTCGGCTACGCGCTTCAGTGGGATCTGCGCCAGGGCCTGGTTGAGGATGGCGTCGTTTTTCACCAGGGCGGAGGCGAACTTGGTGTCGGTCAGGCCCGGCAGCAGGGCGTTGCAGCGGATGCCGAACTGGGCGCATTCCTTGGCGAACACTTTGGTCATGTTGATAACGGCAGCCTTGGTCACCGAGTAGATGCCCTGGAAAATGCCGGGGGAAATACCGTTGATGGAGGCGACGTTGATGATGCTGCCTTTGCCTTTTTCACGCATCAGCTTGCCGGCTTCGATGGACATAAAGAAGTAGCCGCGAATGTTCACGTCAACGGTTTTCTGGAAGGCCGACAGGTCGGTGTCCAGCACGTTGCAGAATTGCGGGTTGGTGGCGGCGTTGTTAACCAGGATGTCCAGCTGGCCGAACTGTTCGCGGATCTGGGCGAACACGGCTTGAATCTGTTCCATCTCGCCAATGTGGCAGGCGATGGCGGTGGCTTTGCCGCCGTCAGCGATGATGGCGTCGGCCACGGCCTGGCAGCCTTCGATCTTGCGGCTGGAGACGATCACGTGGGCGCCTTGCTGGGCCAGCAGTTTGGCGATGGATTCGCCGATACCGCGGCTGGCGCCGGAGACGAATGCGACTTTGCCGTCGAGGTCGAACAGGTTGGTCTTGGACATGGGGTTCCCCTGATTCTGTCTTGTTGAAATGGGTGGTGGTGGCTGGCGTCCGCCGCCGCTCTACAAGGCAGGGCGGCGGGCGCTAAAGCGCGTTACAGCGTGGATTTGTTGATGACTTGCAGGCTGGCGTGTTCCAGCAGCTTGTTCAGCTGGATAAAGCTGGCGAAGCGTTTGTCCTGGGTTTGGCCGTGGTAGTAGCGGTAGTAAATCTGCTGCACGATGCCGGCCAGACGGAACAGGCCGTAGGTGTAGTAGAAGTCGAGGTTTTTCACTTCCACGCCGGCACGCTCGCCGTAGTAGTCGGCGAACTCCTGGCGGGTAAACATGCCGGGGGCGTTGCTGGGCTGGCGACGCATCATTTGCATGGGCTGGCTGTCGCCGGCGTCGATCCAGTAGGCCAGGGTGTTGCCCAGGTCCATCAGCGGGTCGCCGATGGTGGTCAGTTCCCAGTCGAGCACGCCGATGATCTGCGTGGGGTTGTTGCGGTCCAGGATCACGTTGTCCAG
>JBCECW010000285.1:3577-5716 GCA_039207785.1 Pseudomonas sp.
GCGATAGTCGTTGTGCACGATGCCGGGCTTGTGGTGGTCGGCGGGCATCTTGTCGCGCAGCCAGGCCTTGGCCACTTCCCAGCTTGGGGCGTCGGGGGTCATGGCTTTTTCGTAACGGTCGGTCCAGCCGCCGATCTGCCGCTCTACGTAACCTTCGGGCTTGCCCAGGTCGCCCAGGCCGCAGGCGGTGTAGTCGACGTTATGCAGCTCGACGAACTTGTCGATAAAGTTTTTGCACAGCTCGCGGGTTTGCTCGGGGCTGAAGTTCATTTCAGCGGGCATATCGGTGCGCAGGATGATGCCGTTCACCCGTTCCATCACGTAGAACTCGGCGCCCAAAACGCTTTCGTCGGTGCAGTGCACGTAGGCTTTGGGGCAATAGGGGAAGGCGTCTTTAAGCTGGTTGAGAATGCGGAATTCGCGGCCCATGTCGTGGGCGGATTTGGCTTTGTGGCCAAACGGTGGGCGGCGCAGCACGAACTCTTGCTCGGGGTATTCGAGCAGGTAGGTGAGGTTGGAGGCGCCGCCGGGGAATTGGCTGATTTTCGGCTCGCCAGTCAGGCCAGGAATGTGGGCCTTGAGGTAAGGGTCGATAACGGCGGCGTCGAGTTCTTCGCCATTACGGATACGGGTGGACTGGTCTTCGAGCGCCATACTTATCCCTTCTACTTATAATGAGGGCCTTAGATTATTGGCTAATCTAATGCCGTGGCCGAGGCCCTACAAGCCGCGCGGGCCCTTATTGGTGAGCGTGTTTTTGGATAATCAGTGCGCCTGATTGCTGCGGCAAATGCCTGTGCCAGACGGCGCGCAGTCGAAAAAAAACCGGAGTCTCAAGACTCCGGTTTTTTATTCAGCGTAGACGCTTATTGCCTTAAACCGGGAACAGTTCGCCCAGTTTCATGGCCAGCATCATGTCGCCTTCGGCGCGCAGTTTGCCGCCCATGAAGGCTTGCATGCCGTCGGTTTCACCAGTGGTGATGCCGGACAGGGTTTCGGTGTTCATGATCAGGGTGACGTTGGCGTCTGGGGAAACACCAGTGGTCAGGTCGCAGGTGCCGTCTTTAACGGTCAGGAAGAAGTCTTCGCCGTCTTCGATTTTGAAACCGAATACCAGGTCCAGGCCGGCAGCGGCGGCGGAGTTGAATTTGGACTGCATGTTTTTAGCGATGTCAGCAACTGTGGTCATGATTCGATCCTTTATAGTTTTTTAACGTTACGCGCGGCCTTGCGGGCCACAGTAGACCGGAACTCAGCGGAAAGTGATGAGCTCCGGCGCCTTCAACAGCTCCAAATGCGCGTGACTGTTGAAGGAAGCCAGGGCCACCTCGCGACCGCGGAACTTGAAGCGGTTGAGCGAGGTGTTGACGATTTGCCAGTTCAGCTCGAAAGCTTGCGCGGCAGGTATTGCAGTTATTAGGTGCAGCATGGCGGTGATGGTGCCGCCAGAGGTGAACACGGCGACGTTATCTTTGGCCGAGGCCTTTTCCAGAATACGCGCCAGGCCGCCTTCTACTTGCTCAACAAATTCGCGCCAGCTTTGCAGGCCGGGAGCGGGGTAGTCGCCGGAAATCCAGCGGCCGATCAGCAGGGCGAACAGGCGTTGGAATTCGGCGCGGTTGTTTTTGGCGTTGCGCAGGGTTTCCAGCGCGTGGGGTTCTTGGGGCAACAGGTCGGGGAGCAGGGCGCGGATAACGGCGTCGGCGTCGAATTCGTTGAAGGCGGCATCGGTTTCCAGCTCCGGCGTGGCAATGCCTGCGGCCTGGAGTTGGGCCAGCGCCGCGCGGCCGGTGTGTTGCTGGCGGAGCAGGTCGCCGGCCACGGCGCGATCAAAACGCACGTCGAGCTGGGCCAGGTGCTTGCCGAGGATTTCGGCTTGCTGCACGCCAACGTCGGACAGCACGTCGTAGTTGTCGGCGCCAAACGAGGCTTGGCCATGGCGAATCATGTAAATGCTGCCCACGTGAGCGTCATCCCGCACCGGTGAAAGTTTCGCGAGGGTATGAGGATAGGTGGGGCCTGTCAACGGAAAAACATACGCTTGTTTGAATGGCTATCACGGGGCTTTATAGCGGCCCTGGCTGACGTGGCGGGTAATGATAAGTAGGTCTAGGCCGCTGGTCGGGCCATGCCTTGAGC
>JBCECW010000286.1:0-5700 GCA_039207785.1 Pseudomonas sp.
GATCAAGGACAACCGCGACGTCAGCGCCATCGTGCTCGACGTGTGCCTGCACCACCACGAAAAGATTGATGGCAGCGGCTACCCCCATCGCCTCAGCGGCGACCAGATCAGCCTGTTCGCCAAGATGGGCGCGGTGTGTGACGTCTACGACGCCATCACCTCCAACCGGCCGTACAAGAACGGCTGGGACCCGGCCGAGTCGATCCGCAAGATGGCCGAATGGAGCAAGGGCCATTTTGACCAGGCGATCTTCCAGGCCTTCGTCAAATCCGTGGGCATTTACCCCACCGGCTCGCTGGTGCGCCTGGAAAGCGGACGGCTGGGCGTGGTGATGGAACAGCACCCGACGTCGCTACTGACACCACGGGTAAAAGTGTTTTTCCAGGCCAAATCGAAAACGCCGATTCCGCAGCAGATCATCGACCTGGCCAAGCTGGTGGGGCGCGAGAAGATCGTCGGTCGCGAGTCGCCCGAAGACTGGAATTTCCCCCGGTTGGAAGAACTGTGGAGCGGCTTGCCGGCCAAGAACGGCAGTTATTTCGGCTGACACGGTGCGCGGAGCGCACCCTACGGTACCGCGCCGTACCTAATCGCCTCGTTTACTTCGATTCCGTAGGGTGCGCTCCGCGCACCGAGGCCCTATTCATGAATCTCCGTGGCCACCGGCTTGGCCCGCCGCCCATCCTCACGGCTGAGCTGCAGGAAGATCGCCGCCGCCAATAGCGTCAGCACCCCCACGCACAGGAAGGTCAGCTGGAACGCGCCGAGCACGCTGTCGATCTCACCGCCGCCAATCTCGCTGCTAAACCCGCCCAGCAGCGCTGCCCCCGAGGCAATGCCCAGGCTGATCGCCAACTGAACCACCACCGACAGCAGGCTGTTGCCGCTGCTGGCGCTGCTGTCATCCAGATCGATCAGGGTGACGGTATTCATCGCGGTGAACTGCATGGAGTTCACCGCCCCCAGCAAGCCCAGCTGCACCAGCAACAGAGCATAGGGCGTGCTGGCGGTCACCAGGCCGAGGCTGGCCAGCAGCCCGCCCAGCAGCAGGGTATTGCCGGTCAGCACGTTGCGATAACCGAAACGGTCGATGATGGATTTGGCCAGGGGTTTGACCGCCATGGCCGCCAGCGCCAGGGGGATCATGCTCATCCCGGCCTGGGCCGGCGAATAGCCCAGCGCCACCTGCAACAACAGCGGCACCAGGAACGGCAGCGAGCCACTGCCCAGGCGGGCGAACAGGTTGCCGAGAATGCCCACGGCAAAGGTGCGGGTGCGAAACAGGCTGGGGGCGAACAGCGGTTGCGCCACTTGCCCGGCACGCAACCAATACGCCGCCAGGCAGGCCAGGCCGCCGAGCAACAGCAGCATCACGCGCATATGCGCCAGGTGCAGTTCGCCCAGGCCTTCCAGGGCAATGGTGATCAGCACCATGGCGCCGCCAAACAGGATAAAGCCCAGGGTATCGAAGCGGCTTTGCTGCGGCCCGCGCAGGTCGGGCATCACCCGGTACACGGCGATGCAGCCCACCAGGCCGACGGGAATATTGATCAGGAAGATCCAGTGCCAGCTGGCGTATTCCACCAGCCAGCCACCCAGGGTCGGGCCGATCAGCGGGCCGAGCAAACCGGGCAGGGTGATAAAGCTCATGATCCGCACCAGCTCGGTACGCGGGTAAGCGCGCAGCACCACCAGCCGGCCGACCGGCATCATCAGCGCGCCACCCAGGCCCTGGACGATCCGGGCCCCCACCAGTTGCGGCAGGGTGGTGCTCAGCGCGCAGAGCAGCGAGCCGGTGCTGAACAGCAGAATCGCGCCGAAGAAAATCCGCCGGGTGCCAAAGCGGTCGGCGATCCAGCCCGAGGCCGGAATCAGCAAGGCCACGGTGAGCATGTAGGCGATCACCACCGACTGCATGCGCAGCGGATCTTCCAGCAGTTCGCGGGCCATGGCCGGCAGGGCGGTATTGAGGATGGTGCCGTCCAGGGTCTGCATAAAAAACGCAATGGCAACGATCCAGGGCAGCAGGCGGGCGGTGCGCTCGTCAAGGGCGGGTTGTACAGGCATAACGGTTCTCGCTGGGGGCTGCCCGGACTTTAGGCCCAAGCCCTGCCGCTTGCCAGCTTTTCGCCGCTGCGATTGGCGAAACCCTGGCCGCGCTGCCACGCTGTATGAGCCCCCGAATTTGCTCAAGGCGATGCCCGATGCGCGCGATATGTCTGAGCCTGCTGACGCTGTGCATAGGCCTGCCGGTTCAGGGTGCCGACTGGTACCCGACCCCGGTGGTAAGCGATGGCAGCCTGCTCGGCTATCAGCCGCTGCCCAAGGCCAGCCAGCCCTGGCGTCTGTGTGCCCTGTTGCCGCAGGGCAAGGATCGCTACTGGTGGGGCGTGTCCTGGGGCCTGGCCGAAGAAGCCCGGCGCCAGGGGGTGCAGTTGGGGATCTATGAAGCCGGCGGCTATCAATATGCCGACGTGCAGCTGGCCCAGCTCAACCGATGCATGCAGCGGGGTGCCGATGCGCTGCTGATCGCCGGCATCAACACCAGCGACCTGTGCCCGCAAATCGAAGCCCTGCACCAGACCGGGGTGCCGGTAATCGACCTGGTCAACCGCCTGGAATGCGCCGGCATCAGCGCCCATTCGCGAGTGAGTTTTACCGAGATGGCCAAGGTAGCCGTGGCCTATATCCGCGACCACAGCAATGGCCGGGCGGTGCGCGTGGGCTGGCTGCCGGGGCCACAGAATGCCGGTTGGGTGGTGGATGCCGACAAGGGCGTGCAACAGGCCGTCGCCGGCACCACCGTTACCCTGGTAACCGGCGGCTATGGCCCGCCGGATCGAGCCAGCCAGGCCAAGCTGGTGCGCGAGTTGTTGCTGCGCGAGCCGAACCTGGACTACGTGCTGGGCAATGGCGAGGCCGCCGCCTTTGCCGCCCAGCTCAAGCGCAATACCGGTGGGCGCTATCACTTCCAGGTGGTGTCGTTCTACGCCACCGAGCAACTGCTGGCGCTGATCAGCAAGGGCGAGGTGCTGGCCGCGCCCAGCGATGCGCCGGTGATCCAGGCCCGGATGGCCATCGACCTGGCGGTACGCGCGCTGGAAAAACAGGCGCTGCCCAAGCTGGTCAGCCCGCAGATTCGCATGCTCGATGCGCCGACCTTGCGGCACTTCGACCGGCAACTGCTGATGCCGCCCGATGGGCAATGGATGGTGCTCCAGGAAATGCCCGAATAAGTCGGAAACTTTGTGGCGCGCCGGGTGGCAATACTGCGTAGGGGCTGGCAGGCTTTGTACGCGCGTACTCCACTGCCCCTTCTCTTGCTTAAGGCGCTGCCTATGCGGGTAACCGTTGTCATTGTGCTCTGTGTGTTCGCTACGCTGGCCCGGGCCCAGGAGTGGTTCCCGGTGCCGGTGGTCAGCGACGGCCGTGCACTGAGCTACCAACCCCAGGCCAGCGCCAGCAAGCCGTGGCGTATCTGCGCGCTGTTGCCGCAAGGTTTGGGGCGCTACTGGTGGGCGATGTCCTGGGGCCTGGCCCAGGAGGCCGATCGCCAGGGGGTGCGCCTGGGTATTTTCGATGCCGGCGGCTACCAGAACGCCGGGGTGCAGGGTGAGCAATTTGCCCGCTGCGCCGAGCGTGGTGCGGATGCGTATATCGTTGGCGGTATCAGTGCCACCGCGTTGTGTCCGCAGATCAAAGCGGTTGCCGCCCAGGGCGCGCCGGTGATCGACCTGGCCAACCACCTGGCCTGTCCGGAGGTAAGCGCCCATTCACGGGTGGACTTTGGCGAGATGACCAAGGAAGCAGTGGCCTATCTGCTGGCCGACAGCAAGGGCCGTGCGGTGCGGGTCGGCTGGTTTCCCGGGCCCGAGGGTGCCGGTTGGCTCAAGGATGCCGAGGACGGCCTGGCGCAGGCGCTCAAGGGCTCGGCCGTTACCCTGATCCATGGCGGTTATGGCGCGGCGGATATTTCCGGGCAGGCGCCGCTGGTGCGCGCGCTGCTGGAGCGCGAGCCGAACCTGGACTATGTGCTGGGCAATGCCGAGGCTGCGGCATTTGCCTCGCGCCTGGGCCATAACAGCGCGCCGCGTTATCACTTCAAGGTGCTGTCGTTCTACGCCAACGAGCGCTTGCTGGAGCCGATTGCCGAAGGGCAGGTGCTGGCGGCGCCCACCGACTCGCCGGTGGTGCAGGCGCGGATTGCCGTGGATATGGCGGTGCGCCTGCTGGAAAAACAGGCGGTGGCCAATTGGGTGCACCCGCAGATCATCGTGCTGGACAGGAACAACGTGCGGGCGCTGGACCTGAGTGTGCTGATCCCGCCGAATGGGCAGTGGATGATTCGCCAGGATCTCCCGGATTAGAGAGCCCGTAGGAGCCAGCAACGACCCCTCACCCCAGCCCTCTCCCGCAGGCGGGAGAGGGGGCTGTTTGGAGTGCGGCTTGGGGCTTTCGTCACCCCTCGCCCGCTTGCGGGAGAGGGGCCGGGGGAGAGGGCTGCTGTTAGCGCACCGGCGTGCCGCGCACCGGCGCGCCATTGGCCACGTAGTACGGTGCAGTGCTACGCGGCAACGGGGTACGGCCACGAATCTTGTCGGCGATTTTCTCGGCGATCATGATCGTCGGCGCATTGAGGTTGCCGGTGGTAATCAGCGGCATGATCGACGCATCCACCACCCGCAATCCTTGCACGCCGTGCACCCGGCCTTCGCCATCCACTACCGCCATTTCGTCGTTGCCCATCTTGCAGGAGCAGGAGGGGTGGAACGCGGTTTCGGCGTGCTCGCGGATAAACTGGTCGAGCTGCTCGTCGCTCTGCACCTCGATACCCGGGCTGATTTCGCGGCCGCGATAAGCGTCCAGCGCCGGCTGGTTCATGATCTCGCGGGTCAGGCGAATGCCGTCGCGGAATTCCTGCCAGTCCTGCTCGGTGGCCATGTAGTTGAAGAGGATGCTCGGGTGCTCGTGTGGGTCCTTGGACTTGACCTGCACCCGCCCACGGCTTGGCGAGCGCATGGAGCCCACGTGGGCCTGGAAACCGTGTTCCTGTACGCCATTGCTGCCGTTGTAGTTAATCGCCACCGGCAGGAAGTGGTACTGGATATTCGGCCATTCGAACTCGGGGCGGGTGCGGATAAAACCACCGGCCTCGAACTGGTTGCTGGCGCCGATACCTTTGCCCAGGAACAGCCATTTCGCGCCAATCGGCGGCTGGTTCCACCACAGCAGCGAGGGGTACAGCGACACCGGTTGGGTGCAGGCGTATTGCAGGTACATCTCCAGGTGGTCTTGCAGGTTTTCACCCACGCCGGGCAGGTCGTGCACCAGGGGAATACGCAGCTTTTTCAGCAGCGCCGCCGGGCCGACGCCGGAGCGTTGCAGAATCTGTGGCGAGGCAATGGCGCCGGAGCACACCAGCACTTCACGGCGAGCCATGACTTCCACCGGAATCGAGCTGGTGCCCTTGAGGTAGGCAACGCCCACGGCGTGTTTGCCTTCAAACAACACGCGGTCGGTGACCGCGTGGGTGACGATGGTCAGGTTGGGCCGCTGGCGCGCCTGGTCGAGATAACCACGGGCGGTGCTGGAACGCCGTCCCGCCGGGGTGACGGTGCGGTCCATGGGGCCGAAGCCTTCCTGCTGGTAGCCATTGAGGTCTTCGGTACGCGGGTAGCCGGCTTGCACACCGGCCTCGAC
>JBCECW010000287.1:0-5672 GCA_039207785.1 Pseudomonas sp.
GGTACAGGCCGATGTAGGTCACGCGGCCCAGTGCCCGCTCCAGCGCAAAGCCGAAGATAAACAGGAACACCATATTGCCGAACAGGTGGCCAAAGTCGCCGTGCAGGAACATCGCGCCGAACAGCCCCTGCACGGTGAACTTGGCCGGGATAAAGCCAAAGCGGTACATGCTCAGTTGATTACGCGCGGCTTCGGCTTTTTCGCGGGCTTCTTTCCAGGCGGGGTCGTCCTGGTAGGTCGGGGTGTAGTGCAGGGTGTTTTCGAATTGCAGGTCGCGCAGGATAAGCTGCGCCAACATTACCCGTGGCGCGCCGGTCAGGGATTTGCGGTCGTCGGCGTCCAGCTCGTTGCGGGTGCTGAACGACTCGATAAACAAGGCTTTTTCGCGGTTGAGCAAACCGCCGTCCAGGTAGGTTTTAACCGCCACGTCCAGCCGCTCGCTGTCACCGCCCTGGTAGCCGAAGAAGATCAGGGTGTTGAGCAGAATCAGCAGCAGGGTAATGACCGGCGGTTTTTTCCAGTCCAGGGGGTGTTCGGCGGGGATGATCAGCACGCGTGTTTCGTCCTTGAAATAAGCGGGAACAGGTTGGGCAAGCCCAACCTGTGTTTAACCTCTTTTGCTTTCGATTTGAACTAACCGCCCGCCTTCAAAACGCAGGAAATACATCATCCCGCCTTCACGTGGGCCGTAAACCCACTCTTGCACTTCCACTTCCGTAGTGCGCGAGCCAGAGCGGCTTTTTTCGTAGCCCACCACGCTGCTGCTGTTGGGCTCGCCACACTTGGTTTGCACTTCGATGGCGCGGTCGCCCTCGCTGGCAATGCCCTTGCTGCAGCGCAGCGAGGCGTGGCCTTGGGCGGCAAGTAGTAAAAGCGGCAGGCAGAGTAAAAACGACTTTTTCATAGCTGGGCATCCTGTCCAGTGAGTGTTAGAGGGACGTTTACCCGCCCCGTTTGGAATCGATATCGACCAGGCGATTGCCTTCGAACTTCAGGTAGTAATACATGCCGTTGCGGGGGCCATAAGCCCATTCTTCCACCAGCACTTCGCTACGTTCGCCGTAGTAGCCGTACACCACTTTACTGGCCACCACGCTGCGGCTGATGGGCGAACCGCATTTGCTTTCTACCTCGCTGGTGCGGTCGTCCATGCTGATCAGGTCGCTGCCGCAACGCAGGGTCGCGGAGGCGAACGCGGCATCACAGGTGAGCGAGCCAAGCAGGGCAAGGGTAACTAGAGCAGGGGCTTTCACGGCGGTGGTCCGATGGCGATGTAGGCAATAGGCTACACCCGTGTATCAGCGCTGTCACACGGCAGAACCGCGCCAGGCGCCCCGTTATAGAGGCGCCTGGCTATAGCCGGTTTACTCGCTGTCGAGGTTGAGCGGCGAGGCGACGCGGCCATTGCTTTCAGCTTCGCCGAGGCTGACGTCGACCATATAGATACGCTCGTCGGCCAAGCCGCCTTTGCTGACCAGGTAGTGCTTGATGGCGGCGGCCCGGGCCTGGGCCAGTTTGCGCAGCAGCACCTCGTTGTTGCTCCAGTTGGCGAGGATATCGCCGCGCAGCTTGGCTGTGCGTTCGTCGTCGCTCAGCTCTTTCCATTCATCCGGCGGCTGTTTTTTCAGGCGGGTACGGTAGATGCCTTCGAGCATTGGCGCCTGTTCGTCTTCCGGCACTTCCAGCAGGCCGGCCTTGGCCGGCACCTTGTCGCCACGGCGTTGCAGCATCTTGTAGTAGATGTACTGGTATTCGCGGTGCAGGCGCTGTTCGGCCAGCAGCGGGCCGTCGGCCTTGGCGGCGCTCAAGCCTTCCACTTCCAGGCGCAGGTTGGGGCGTTGTTTCAGCGCTTCGGCCAGGGTGTTCAAACCGCCTTCGGCACTGCTGTCGAGCTTGCTGACGCCTGGCTCGAACTGCACCGTGCTGATATCCACATCCGAACCGCCGGACACCAGCCCGGCAATAAATTTGAACGGCGCCGATACCGCGCGCAGCACCAGGTTGCGCAGGGTTTGCCAGACGATAGGCATCACGCTGAACTGCGGGTTATTCAGGTCGCCCGACACTGGCAGTTCCAGCTGGATCTTGCCGTCGGTGTCCTTGAGCAAGGCCACCGCCAGGCGCACCGGCAGGTCGACGGCATCCGGGCTGTCCACTTGCTCACCCAGTTGCAGCTTTTCTACCACCAGCTTGTTCTCGGCGTTCAGCTGGCCTTTCTCAATGCGGTAGTGCAGGTCGAGGTTGATCCGCCCTTTGCGAATCCGGTAGCCGGCGAATTTGCCGGAGTAGGGCGTCAGGGTAGTCAGCTCGACGTGCTTGAAGCTGGTGGTCAGGTCCAGCGCATCCAGCGGCAGGAAGGGGTTGAGGCTACCGACGATGCTTACCGGCGCATAGCGATCGACCTTGCCCTTGATATCCACTTTGGCCGCTTGCGGCTTGCGGTTGTCGAGGGTGCCGATCTGGCCGTTGAGCTGCTGGATGGCGGTGCCGAAATTGGGCTTGAGGCTGAAGTCGGCGAAGTTGGCCGAACCGTCATTGATGCTGATACCGCCGATATGAATACCCAGGGGTTTGCCCGCAGGCTCGGGCTTGGCGTTGGCATCGGCCGGCTGCGCAATCACCAGGTCGCTGACGTTGGTGCTGCGGTCTTCGTTGATCATAAAGCGCGCGTAGGGCTGGGCCAGGCTGACCTGTTCAATCGACAGCGAGTCGCCGTGCTGGTAGTTCAGGCCTTCGACCGTCAGTTGTTTCCACTTTACGAAGTCGCGGCTTTTCAGGGTGTCCAGGGTATGTAGCTGGTTAACCTGGGCGCGGCCGGTGATGGCAAAGGCCAGGGGCTCGGTGCTTTTCAGGTCTACCGCCAGGTCACTGCCAAGCAGGCCGCTACGCAGCTCCAGGCGCACAAAGGGCTCCAGATAGGCCTGGGCCACGCGCAGGTCGATATCCTGGGTGCTGACCTTCAGTTGCGCATTTACCGGGTTGAGATTGACCTGGCCGGCGGCGCTGATCTTGCCTTGCTTGCCCAGCCCGGTATCGAGCTTGAGGGTAAAGGGCGAGCCATTGAGGCTGTCGAATTTCTCCAGGTCCAGATTCAGTGGGCCGACTTCCAACGCCACCGCTTCTTTCGGCACGCGGTCGGCCAGGTGGATATGGTAGCCGCGCAGTTGGGTGTCCTGCAGCAGCACCTGCCAGGGTTTGGCCGGCTCGGTGGGGGCCGGTACTTGTTGGGCGGCGACTACATCGGGGTTGGTCGGCGGCGTGGGGGCGGGCGCCTCGCTGCCTTCCGGTGGCGCGGGTGTAGGGGCGACCTCGACCTTGGCGGCGACCGGCTTGCTGGCCAACAGCTTTTGCCAATCCAGCTGGCCATCCTTTTCACGGGCGGCCCAGGTTTCCAGGTTCTGGCTGCGGATCTTGCCGACCGTTACCAACTGCTTGGCCAGGTCCACCGAGGTTTCGCTGACTTCCAGTCGCTCCAGATTGACCAGCGGGCGGTTGTCCGGGGCTTTGATGGCAAATGGCGCCACGGTCAGGGCGGTGTTGCTCAGCAGCAGCTGGGTGCCCTCGGCGAGGTTGAGGGTGTAGTCGGTGCTCAGGCTGTAGATGCCTTTCTCCAACACCAACGGCACCGCATCGCGCACATAGGGCCAGAAGCCTTTCATATTGCCGTCGGTGATGCTCAGGTGGCCGCTGGAGGTGATCGGCATCAGGCTGACGCGGCCATTCCAATCGATCTGCCCGCCATAAGGGCCCTTGGCGACCAGGGTCATATCGGCGTTGTCGTCGGGCAGGGTGCTGAGATTTTTCAGCTCAAGATTCAGCGAGTCATAAACAAACTGCACCGGCTCGCTGGGGCGCAAGTCGGCAAATTGCAGGGCGCCTTCGATCAGCTTCAGGCGGTCCAGGCGCAGGGGGAACGGCTTGGCGTTGGGGTCTTTGACTTCGGGCTCGGGGCTTTCCGGCAGCTTGAACAATTGGGTGAGGTTCAGGGTGCCGTCTTTGCTGAATTGCACGGCGGTCTGGGATTTCTCCAGCTCGACGTCTGCCAGGTGCAGGGCGCCGGTCCACAGGCTGTCCAGTTGCAGGTTGGCATACAGGCGTTGGAAGCCGATCTGGTCTGCCGCCGGTTCGCCGATATGCAGGCCCCAGGCACTGACCTCCAGGCTAAACGGGTTGAGCTCCAGGCGTTCAAGCTTGGCGGGCACCGTGGCCATGGCTGCCAATTGCTGGTTGGCAATACGCAGGGCAATGCCCGGCACAATCAGAAAGCCCAGCAGGCTGTATAAACCGAGGGCAATCAGCAGGGCGCCAACGGCGCGTTTCAATCCTTTGGGCATGGCGACGCTTCAACTTTCCTGGCGAGAAGTGGCTTGGAGTATGGCACGCCGCTGAGGTTCGGCACGTGTGCCAAAAAGCATTCTCGTAGACGCGAGCTTGCTCGCGAAGCTTTTTAAAACTGCAGGATCAAGGTTTTCAGCGGCGGGCGGCCGTCGCTGGAGGGGAAGTCGGCGGCCGGTGCCATTACCTGCCAATCGCGTACCGGGCGGCCCAGCTTGTCGGCGCAGCGCAGCACCTGTTCGCGCCAGTCCTCCATGGCCACCTTGGCCAAGTTATTACAGGCAATCAGCACGCCGTCGTCAGCGGTGGCAAGGATCGCCGGCTTAAGCAGGCTCTGGTAGTCGCGCAGCAGGTCGACGGTGCCAAAGGCACTTTTCGCCCAGGCCGGCGGGTCGAGCAGCACCAGGTCGTACTGGCGTTGGTCCAGGCGCACATAGCTTGGCAGCTTTTGTCCGCGTCGCTGGGTGATGGGCAGGCCGGCCAGTTGGCGAATGGCGGGGAAGTAGTCGGACTGGATAAATTCCATGGTCGGCAAGTGCGGATTGAGTGCGCCATTTTCCTTGCCCACTGCCAGGTTGCCCTCGGCAAAATCCAGGTTGCATACCTCGCGTGCGCCCCCGGCGGCGGCACTCAGGCCGACGCCGCAGGTGTAGGCAAACAGGTTGAGCACACTTTTCCCGGCGCTATGGTCTTTGACCCAGCCGCGGGCATTGCGCAGGTCGAGAAACAGCAAGGGATCTTGCCCGGCATGGCGGCCGCGCACGCGGTAGTTCAGGTCCCATTCGTGGCCGATCATATCCGCCAGCGCGGCGGGCTCAGCTTGGTACACGGCATCGCTGCGGTCGATCCGCGAGTTGCTGCCGGAGCGGTCGTTGTAGACCAGCAGCAAGTCGAGGTTCAGTTCGGTGTTGATTAGCGTGTGGGCGGCCAGCAGGGCATCGCGCTCAAGTGGCGTATGGAAGCTTTGCACCAGCAGCTGCGGGCCGTAGCGGTCGATGGTCAGGCCGCTGGCGCCTTCCTGGCTGCCATGGAACAGGCGGTAGCAGTCGGTGCCCTGGCTATGCAGTTCAGCCAGCAGGGGCTGGCGATTGGCAAGGGCGGCGCGCAGCGCCTGATCGAGAGAGGACATGCGCGCCACCCGGATAGTTGAGGGCGCGCAGTTTAACACCAGCGTGAGCGGTGCGCGGAGCACACCCTACGGGAGCAACGCCTTGCATAGATACCGAGCAAGCACGAAGAATCCGTAGGGTGCGCTCTGCGCACCAGATCAGGCGCGCTCCAACGCCAGCGCTACACCTTGCCCACCACCAATGCACAGCGTGGCCAGGCCTTTCTTG
>JBCECW010000288.1:0-832 GCA_039207785.1 Pseudomonas sp.
GCCGCCCGCGAGCGATTCGGGGCCGAGTTTGCCCATCATCACGGTGTCGGTGAATACCATGACCACGTGGGCCAGCTGCGCGGCGGTCAGCGGGCCGGCCAGGCGCAGGATGGCGATAAGTTCGCGGCGAGTAGGGTTGGGCATGAGTCAGGCTCAATCAGGGCAGGCGCCAAGGAATGTGGCTGGCGCAAAAGTCTGGCCATTCTCTGGCGTTGCTTGCGACGGCACAAAAGGATAAAAACGATGCCAGACATAACTAAAACTCATGTTTAGTCCGCCTGGTGCCTCTGTATGTCCGCTCGTCTTCCTGGTCTGTATGCCCTGCGTGCCTTTGAGGCGGCGGCCCGCTACGCCTCCTTTACCCGCGCGGCCGAGGAGCTGTCCATTACTCAAAGTGCGGTAAGCCGGCATATCCGCACGCTGGAGGAGCACTTTGGCTGTCGGCTGTTCCAGCGTTCGGGGCGCAACCTGCAGCTCACCGAAGCAGCACGTTTGTTATTGCCGGGTATTAGCGATGGGTTTGCTGCCCTGGAGCGGGCCTGCGCCACCCTGAGCAGCGATGACAGCATTCTGCGACTGAAGGCGCCATCCACCTTGACCATGCGCTGGCTGCTGGCGCGCCTTTCGCGTTTTCGTCTGCTGGACGACGGCGGCGAAGTACAACTCACCCGCGCCTGGATGGATGTTGACCGCGTCGATTTCAACCGCGAGCCGTTCGACTGCGCCGTGCTGCTGAGCAAGGGCGGCTTCCCGGATGACTGGGAAAGCGTCGAGCTGTTTGCCGAATGGTTGATCCCGGTGTGTGCGCCGCAGGCTGCCGCCGATGGGGAGT
>JBCECW010000288.1:842-5649 GCA_039207785.1 Pseudomonas sp.
GGAGTGGGATATCGAACGTCTTCAGCAGGCGGAGTTGCTGCACCCGACGCCAGACCGCCGCGACTGGCGCCGCTGGCTGCAGGCCACCGGGCTTGGTGAGCGCATCGCCCTGAAGGGCGGGCAAGTGTTCGACACCCTGGAGTTGGGCATGGTGGCAGCGGCGCGTGGCTATGGTGTGTCCATTGGCGACCTGGTGATGGTGGCCGAGGATGTCGCCCAGGGGCGTTTGGGCTTGCCGTGGCGCAGCGCGGTGGCCAGCGGCGACAGTTACTACCTGGTGTGGCCCAAGGCCCGGCGCGGCCAGGCGCGCTATCACCGGCTGCGTGACTATCTATTGGCTGAGGTGCAGGCCATGCAACTGCCGGGTGTCGAACGCCTGCGGTAACGGTTGCGATGCGTGCCTTTCGTCTGAGCGCTGGCAAAATGCCGCTTTTTTATTGACGCACGAATTTACTCAAGTATTCTGCGCGCCCCGCCGACCACCTTTCAGCACGCTGCCGCCACATGCGGACGGCGGTATTTCTGCTTCTATTAGGCAAGCGGCACGACCCGTACTACCCCACGGAGATGTAAATGTCCCAGCCCCGCTCCCGCATTGCCTGGCAATTGGCCTCGGCACTGGCGGTCATTCTGGTGTTATTGATCGGTCTTAGTACCTTGTTCGCGCTGCGCTCGCTCAGCAACGCGACACTGGCGACCCGCGAAGAACATCTGGGCAGCGAAGCTCGCCTGCTGGCTGACCAACTGAGCACCTTCCATGACAGCCTGCGCGAAAGCACGCAGCGTCTGGCCGGTTTGTTCGAACAGCGCTTCCGCGATGGCCTGAACGTGCACGCCGATGAGCGCGTGGCGGTGGGGCCGATGCAAACCCCGGCGTTGTACCTGGGCGATACGCGCCTGAACAACGAATTTAATGAAGTCGACGAATTCCGCACGTTGACCGCCGGCGTGGCCACGGTGTTTGTGCGCGATGGCGATGAGTTTGTGCGGGTAACCACCTCGCTGACCAAGCAAGATGGCAGCCGCGCTATCGGCACCGCCCTGGACCATGCGCACCCAGCCTATCAGCGCTTGCTGGCTGGGCAGAACTATGTGGGCCGCGCGCTGTTGTTCGACCGCTTCTATATGACCCAGTACACCCCGGTGTCTGATCCTTCCGGGCGGGTGATTGCGGTGCTGTTTGTCGGCTTCGACTACACCGATGCGCAAAACGCGCAGTTCGAAAACCTGAAACGTTTCCGCATTGGCTCTACCGGCTCGTTGGCCCTGCTCGACGAACAGAAGCATTGGCTGGTGCCACCAGCCGGGGCCAAGCAACCCGACAAAGCCATCGACAGTGTGGCGGCGATAGCGGCCAAACCCGGGCAAGGTGAGTTCTGGGAAGACGGCGAGCAAGCGTTCTACAGCGTGGCCATGCCCTTTGCTGGTGGCCCCTGGACCGTATTGGCCAGCATGCCCAAGGCGGAAATCCAGGCGGTGACCTGGCATGTCGGTAGCCAACTGGCGATCGGCAGCTTGCTGACCTTGCTGTTGGCGGTCGGCGCGGTGATCTGGCTGCTGCGCCGCAAACTGCGCCCGTTGGGTGACCTGGTGGACCAGGCGCAAGCCCTGGGCAACGGCGACCTGAGCGTGCGGATGACCATTACCAGCCACGACGAGATCGGCGAGCTGGCGCGTAACTTCAACCAGATGGGCGAAGCGCTGTCGACCATGGTGTCGCGTATTCGTGGTGCTGCCGAAAACGTCAGCAGCCGTGCCCAGGCCCTGGCCGGATTGTCGTCGGGTGCCTATGAGGGTATCGAGCAGCAGTCCGGCGAAATCAGCAGCATGGCCGGCGCGGTGGAAGAGTTCAGTGCCACCTCGCTGAACATTGCCGACAACATGCGCCACACCGAGCGCCTGGCCAACGAGAACTCGCAACAAACCCGTATCGGTCGTACCTCCATGGAAGAGGCCTCGGCGGCGCTGGAGCAGATTTCCAGCTCGCTCAATGGCACCGCAGATGTGATCAATACCCTGGGCCAACGCTCGCAGGAAATCGGTGGCATTGTCAGTGTGATCACCTCCATTGCCGACCAGACCAACTTGCTGGCGCTTAACGCGGCCATCGAGGCCGCCCGCGCCGGGGAGCAGGGGCGTGGTTTTGCCGTGGTGGCGGACGAAGTACGCAGCCTGGCTGGCCGCACGCGCGATGCCACCAACGAAATCTCGGCGATGATCCAAAGCATCCAGGGCGAAACCAGCAGCGCCATCGCCACCATGGAGCAGGGCAAGCTGCAAATGCAGGACGGCCTGCAGCGCAACGCCAAGGTGGCGCAGGCGTTGATGCAGATCGCCGAGCAGAGCCAGGCCGCCGGTGAGCAGTTTGCCGCCATTACCACGGCCACCGGCGAGCAAAGCAGCACGGCCACCATGCTCAGCAGCAACTTGCAGAGCATCGCCCTGGCCAATAGCGAGCAGCATGAAGTGATCACCAACCTGGCCGAAACGGCCAAAGAACTGGAGACACTCGCTGCCGGTTTGCGCGCCGAGGTAGGCCGCTTCCAGTAAACGAAAATCCCCGGCCCAGGCCGGGGATTTTTTTATGCCGCGGTAATCACCAGGCAACCTTTGATGACACGCACCTTGATGGTGTCGTCCACCTCGAAGCCGGCTTCCTGCAACCACTGGCCTTTCAACTGGATCCAGGGCGTTTTTCTCGGCAGCGCGTACTTGCTATCGCCTTTTCTCGGTGGCGCGTAGTTGGCGGCCACTTTCAAGTGGCGTTCGGTAAATTCGGGAGCGACTGCAACTTCGTGGGCTGTCATGGGGGAACTCCTGCGCATCGGCCTGTGGGTGGCGGCCGTACAACAGTGCACGGACCGGCCTTACCGCTGTAGTTTGCGCATTCGATAACTGTATATCCATACACTATTGCTGTGAGAGGGGCCGTCGTTTTTGAGAGGTCCCTGAGACAATTCCCCAAAAATGCTTCTAGGCCTGGGTGACGCCGCGATATTGCAGGGCTTCGGCCAGATGGCTGCGACCGATCTCGGCACTGGTGTCGAGGTCCGCCAGGGTGCGAGCCACCTTCAAGATCCGATGGGCCGCCCGCAGGGACAGGCCGAGCCGCTCGCAAGCAGTCTCCAGCCAGGCTTGATCCTCGGCGTGCAGGGCACAGTGCTCGCGTAGCCCTGGCAGGTCGAGAAACGCATTGGCCGTGCCCTGGCGACGCATCTGCAGCGCTCGGGCTGCCGCTACCTGGGCCGCTGCGGTGGCGGTGTCGGCGCCTGGGGCGGCGGTGGTATGCAGGGCAGTGGTTTCACGGGCCACCGTGACATGCAGGTCAATACGGTCCAGCAGAGGGCCGGACAGCTTGCTCCGGTAGCGTTGCAACTGTTCGCCGCTGCAGCGACAGCGCCCGCTCGGGTCGCCCAGGTAGCCGCAGGGGCACGGGTTCATGGCCGCGACCAACTGGAAACGCGCCGGAAAATGCACTTTGTCCTTGGCCCGGGCAATCACGATCTGGCCACTTTCCAGCGGCTCGCGCAGCACCTCTAGAACCCGTCGATCAAACTCAGGCAACTCATCCAGAAACAGCACGCCGTGGTGGGCAAGGGTGATTTCCCCTGGTTGCGGGCGACCGCCGCCGCCCACGAGTGCCGGCCCGGAGGCCGTATGGTGCGGGTGGCGAAACGGCCTCTGCGGCCAGGCGCTCATGGGCGTGTGGCTGGCCACCGATTGGATCGCGGCTACCTCCAGCGCTTCCTGTTCTTCCAGGGGAGGCAGCAGGCCCGGCAGACGGCTGGCCAGCAGGGTTTTGCCAGTGCCTGGCGGCCCGGTAAACAGCAGGTTATGCGAGCCGGCGGCGGCCACCAGCAAGGCGCGTTTGGCGGCGAGTTGACCCTGCACCTCATCAAGGTCTGGATAGGGGGCGCATTGGCGCAGCAGCCCTTGGGCCTGGTAGGGCGCCAGCGGCGTTACGCCATTGAAGTGCGCGGTCAGCTCCAGCAGGTGATCGGCGGCCAGCACGGTCAGGCCCGAGGCCAGGCTGGCCTCCTCGGCGTTGCTGCGTGGCACGATCAAGGTGCGCCCGGCGGCGCGCGCGGCGAGCGCGGCGGGGAGCACGCCTTGCACCGGACGCAGTGCGCCGGATAGCGCCAGCTCGCCCAGGCACTCCACATTCTCCAGTGCCGCTAGCGGCACTTGGCCGCTGGCCGCGAGGATGCCAAGGGCAATGGCCAGGTCGAAGCGCCCGCCGTCTTTGGGCAAATCCGCCGGGGCGAGGTTCAAGGTGATACGGCGTTGGGGAAATTCAAAGGCGCAATTCAGAATCGCGCTACGCACGCGGTCTTTGCTTTCTTTCACCGCGGTTTCTGGAAGGCCCACCAGGGTAAGTGATGGCAGGCCATTGGCCAGGTGCGCTTCGACGATGACGGAGGGGGCTTCGACGCCCACCTGGGCGCGGCTATAAACGATTGCCTGGGACATGGATCACTCCTTGATCACATGCCGCGCAGCTGAACGGTGTTACTCGCTGGGCGGCGTTACGTTGGCTTCCAGCTGGGCGACTTTCGCCTCCAGTGCTTCCAGGCGTGCACGGGTGCGCGCCAGCACGGCCATCTGGCTGTCGAACTCTTCGCGACTGACCAGATCGAGTTTGCTGAAGCCGCTTTGCAGCAGGGCTTTGAATTGGGTTTCGAATTCACTGCGCGGCAACGGCGCATCACCGTTGAACAGGCGCGAGGCGTGGCTACTAAGGGCGTCGAGCAAGGCTTTGGGCGGCAGCATAAGAAGGTTCCCGAAAAGACGGCGGGCAGTGTACCAC
>JBCECW010000289.1:0-5645 GCA_039207785.1 Pseudomonas sp.
CGTGCCCGCCAGGGTGGCCGGGGAGATAAAACGTGCCGAGTAGTTGAGCAAGCGGTTGTCCGACTGCTTGTCCATATTGCTGTCGAACACGCGGTTTTCTTCTATCCGCACGTTGTAGTAATCGCCGCTGCTGCGCACCGGGAACGAGGAGTAGGTGCGCTGCAAACCGCCACCCAGGTAGCGCACGTTATGGTTCCAGATCGCTTCCAGGCCGTTCTTGGGAATCGGGAACGGCGTGGTGGAGCCATTCAGATTGCTCAGGCCAAAACCGTTCAACTCCACGCTGCCGGCCTCTTGCTTGACCTTGGCGGCAATGGCGGCCGGCACCATGGCGGTACGGTGGCTGGGGTACACCGGCATCTTGAAGTTCGGGTACTTGGCCAGCAGCGCCTGCATACCGGGGGTGACCTTGTCTTTGTATTGCGCCAGGTTAGCGGCCGTGATGGTGAACAACGGCTTCTCGTTGGCAAAGGGGTCGGTGTAGCCGTTGGCGGCGCTCCAGCCTGCCGGCGGCTGGCTTAGCCCACCGCTATAAGCCGGAATGCTGCCATCGGCGTTGCCGGCTATTTCGCCGCCCAGTGGGGTAAGGGTGGTGCCCAGTTTGGCCACTTCATCGGCAGTGAGCTTGGCGTGGGCAGGGCCGCTGAGCGCGAGCAGCGCCGTGGCCAGCAGACCGCCCAAACGGGCGGCGTGAAAGGTCTTGTTCATCAGATGAACCTCTTGTTGTTCTGGTTAGAAGCTGTAGCTGTAGCTGGCGGCGTAGAAGTCACGGTCGTGCAGCGGGTCGTACTCGGCGCTGTTGTCAAAACTGACGTAGCTGAAGTCGAGCTTGTGCTGCTTGTTGTAATCGAAGGTGATACCCAGGGCCGTGGTGACGCGGCCTTCGTTGAACTGGCCGTCCATGGACACGCCGTCTACGTCCTGGCCCAGGAAGGCGTAAGGCGAGGCGGTGACGCTGGTGCCCAACACGTTGTTGTAATCGAGCTGGCCGCGTACGCGATAACCCCAGGCGAAGTCGGTGACATAGCCGTCGTTTTTGCAGCCCGCGGGGCTGGCGTTACGCAGGCTGGCCACCGGGCTGGTACAGGTATTGCCGCCGGCTGGAAGGGTCGGGCTGGAACCCAGGCCGTAGATAAAGCCACGGCCATAGCGGCGGTCGCCGTCACCTTGCGGCGTGCTGTTCCACTGAAAGCCCACTTCACCCACCACGGTCAGGTTCTGCGCGCCCAGCACGTTGGGGAACAGGTTGACGCCGTTGACCTGGAATTGGGTTTTTTCATAGCGGTCCCAGCCGGCGGTAAACGGCGAGCTGGCGACTTTCACCTGTTGCAGCAGATTGGCCGCCGGGCCTACGCCAGCCAGGGCGCCATTGAGCAGATCGGCACCGTTGATTTGCGCCGGCTGGTTAGGCGAGTAACTCAGCTCGGAGCCCAACGACCAGCCGGCCAGGGTGGTGGTAAAGCTCAGCCCGTACAGGCGGATATCTTCCGGGTATTCCCAGCTTGGGCCGACAAATTGGCCTTTGCTGTTACGCGCCACTACACCCGGCGTGCCGGCAGTGGGGAACTCGGACAGCGCCGCCGAACCGGTGCTACGCATGCCCAGGTACGGGGTGCGCGAGTGGTAGTTGAGGTAGTACAGGCCCACTTCACCGTCCAGGGCATCTACCGGTACGCGAAACGCCAGGCCCCATTGGCCGCTGTCGCGCGGGTCTTTGCCTTTGACTTCCGGCAGGTAGGCGCCGGCGGCGAGCTTGGTGGGGGAGGAGGGGTTGGTGCCGCCCAGGAAGGTGCCCAGTTGGCAGTCGCCAAAGTCCTGGCCCACGGCGCTTTCGGTCACCGACCAATAATGGCCGCAGCCTTCAATGGCAGTGTTTTCGTATTTGAACTGGTAGAAGGCTTCCATCGAAATGCCGGCCGGCAAGCCGATATTCATATAGGCCATCCACACCGGAATCAGCGCTTCTTTTAGCTCGGTGCCGGGGCGGCGCAGGGCCGGGACATCGAGCGGGTTGATCTGGTTGAGGCCCTGGATAAACAGGCTCTCGCCCCAGTTCACCACCTGGCGACCAAGGCGCACCTGGGCCGGGGTGTCGGCGAAATAGAAGGTGTTGTAGACATAGGCATCGAGCAGGTATAGGCCGCTGAATTTCTGCAGGTCTTCGTAACCGTCGTCGTTCAAGGGCTTTTTGCGGTAGCCGTTGGAGGCGCTGCCGAAATTGACGTCTTCCTGTTCCAGGGCGTAGTCGTACCAGCCCTTGACCCGCACCATGCCGCCGAAGTCGCCGTTGCGCAGCGACAGGTCGGTGACAAATTTGCCGATGGTGGAAAAGCGGTCGCCCTTGTCGTAGTTCAGGTTGCCGCCGTCTACCGAGCCGCCGGTACCGCCGGACTTGCCCACCAGCTTGCCGTTGGCGGCGCTGTACAGATCGCTGTCCTGGTTTTCGGCACGCCATTGCGAGCCGACTGTAAGGGTGGTGTTCCATTCGCCATCCCAGCCGTTGTCGGTCTGAAACGGTAAGGCAAAGGCACTGCCACTAACGGCGCAGGCGATGGCCAGGGCGATCGCGGGGCTCCGGTTTCGCCCTTGCCTTGCAGCGGCTGGCGCCGAGCAGGTGAGCGTTTTTGTTGGTTTGCCAAAGGATGCCCAGAGCCTTGGCAAAACCATTTGCCCGTTGGTGTCAGTTATTTGCCATTAGATGTCAGGCTTTGGTTAATCTGAGCCAGCCTGCTGCAAAGCCGGCACCCTGTGCTTCCCGCGAACACGAGCAGACAAACCATGACCGCGCTGATACGAGCCACTTCACTCACCGGCTTTGCCGCCCTGGTGGAAGAACTGGGCGGCAACCCCAACGCCCTGATGCGCGAAATGCAGATCGACCCGGCGGTAATCGACAACGGCACCGCGGTGATTCCCTACCGCGCCATGATCAACCTGCTGGAGTTATGCGCCGAGCGCCTGGATTGCGTGGACTTTGGCCTGCGCCTGGGCGAGCGCCAGAGCATCATGATTCTCGGCCCGCTGGCGGTGGTGGCGCAGAACGCCCGTAGCGTGGGCGAGGCGCTGCAAGAGGTGACGCGCTTTTTGCACACCTACAGCCCCGGCATTCAGGTGCATCTGGACCATGAAATCGACCCCGAACACCCGCACCTGACCTATGAGCTGCGCCTGCGGCCGTTGCCACGCCAGCAGCAGATTATCGAGCTGTCGCTGGTGATCATGTTCAAGACCTTGCAGATGCTGTTTGGCAAAGGCTTTCGCCCGGTGTCGGTGCTTTCGCGGGTCGAGGCGCGCCTGCCGCAAAGCCGCTACCAACGGCTGTTTGGTGCGCGTACCTACTTTGGCCAGGCGCATAACGCCCTGGTACTGACGCATGAGCATCTGAACAAACCCATCGACCAGCACAACCGCCAGCTTCACGACACCATGATGGATTACGTCAGCAGTATCAGCGCCTTGCACCCGCTGGATATTCCCAGCCAGGTGGAAGACCTGATCCGCCGCCTGCTACCGACCCAGCGCTGCGCCCTGCGCTTGATCGCCGAACGCCTGGGCATGCAAGTGCGTTCGCTGCAACGGCGGTTGAGCGAGCACGGGCTGATTTTCGAAGAAATGGTGGAGCAGTTGCGCCAGGAACTGGCGGACCTGTACCTGGCCGAAGCGCAGATGCCCATGGCGCAGATTGCAGGTTCCTTGGGCTATGCCGAGCAAAGCTCATTCAACCGCGCTTGCCAGCGCTGGCATGGCGTTTCACCACGCGAGCGCCGCAAGCAGTTACGCGGGGTTTAGTCGAAGGTAATGATGATCTTGGCGTGTTCGTCAGGCGCGGCCAGCGCGGCAAAGGCATCCGCCACACCGGCCATGGGCACATGCCCGGTAATCATCGGCGCGGCGTCGAGCTTGCCATCGGCCAGGGCATGCAAGGTGCTGACAAACTCTTCGCCGCTGTAGCCAAACGAGAAGTGCACGTTGATTTCCTTGCCGATGCCAATCAGCGGCTCGATCTTGTCGGTCTCCATGCATACCCCCACCACAATCAAACGCGAGCGCGGTGGGGCGTTCTGGATCACCTGCTGGATCAGCCCTGGAATACCCACGCACTCAAACACCACACAGGGGCGCGGCTGCGGGCCAAGGCCGAGCAGTGCCATTGGGCCGTTGATGTCGTAGCCAGCGGGCGCTGCCACTTGCAGCCAGGACTGATACGGCGATTGCTCGGCCGGGTTGACCACCACATCGGCGCCGAGCTTTTCCGCCAGCGCGCGACGGCGTGCGGAAAAATCTGCCGCCACCACCGGGCCGATGCCACGGGATTTAAGGATGGCAATCACCGCCAACCCAATCGGCCCGCAGCCAATCACCACCGGCACTTCGTCGCCTTGCAGCTGCGCACGATTGACCGCATGGGCGGCCACCGTCAGCGGTTCGGCAAGGGCAGCGATATCGGCGGGTAGATCGCCAGGCACCGGTACCAACATCTGTTCGGCTAGCACCATCTGCTCGCCATAACCACCGGGGTAACGGTTGGAAAAACCAATGTGGTGAAACTGCTGCGGGGTGATCACAAAGGGCAGGGAGCAGACCTTGGTGCCGACCTTCAGCGCCTTGTCGCTACCGGGGCCATGGTCGAGGATCTCGGCGCAGAACTCGTGACCGAATACCACGTCTTGCTGATCATCGAAGGCAATGGGGATATTGCCGCGTTTAAAGTTGGCCAGCACATGCTCGCAGTGGTGGAACATATGCAGGTCCGAACCACAGATGCCGCAGGCCAGGGTTTTGACCAGTACTTCACCGGCGCCCGGCGTGGGCGCGGCAATGTTGTCTACCTGCAGTGCTTTGTTGCGCATCACGACTGCTTTCATCGCAAACCTCGGTACCAAATTGGCCGCCCCGCAGGGCAGCGCAGGGGATTAGTGGAGTTGGCCGGTTTCCCGCAGCCAGGCTTCGGAACGTTGCAGGCCCTCATAGAGGCTGACCTTGGGGGCATAACCGAGCACCTGACGCGCCTTGGCAATCGAGATACCGCCGGTGCGGGCGAACATATACATGGTGTCTGGCGTCACCTCGTCCTGGCGTTTGAGCAGGCGGTTGATGCTCCAGATGCCGCGGGTGAGCAGGGTGGCCAGCCATAGCGGCAGGCTGCGAGGCGCACCTTGGCGGCCGGCCCAGTGCCAGTGATGGCTAAAGAACTCTTTGCAGCTCACCGCCTGGTTGGCGCTGATATGGAAAATCTGCCCGCTTGCCTGGGGCATACCCGCCGCCAGCATTACGCCGTCGAGCAAGTCGTCGATATACACCGGGGTCCAATGGCCGCTGCCGCCATTGGGCAGAATCAAGGCACCGGCCTTGGCCATTTTCAGCGGCTCGCTGAGCCAGGCACGCGAGCCGGGGCCATACACATCGCCCGGGCGGACGATGGTGCAGTCCATCTCCTTGGCCGCATGGGCCGCCAGCACCACATGCTCGCTGGCACCTTTGGCCACGCCATAACGGTAGTGATCGCCGATCACCACATCGCACTGTTCGGTGGCCTCGTCCGGGTAGTCCCAACCGAGGGCGGCAATCGAGGAAAACTGCACAAAGCGCCGGGTACCACCGGCAATCGCCACATCCAGGCAATTGCGCACACCGCGTACCGAAAT
>JBCECW010000290.1:0-5644 GCA_039207785.1 Pseudomonas sp.
GCTCAAGGCCCTGCAGTTTGGCCGCCTGAAAAGCCAGGACCGCAAGTTCCAGAAACTGTTCTGGGGCGCCTCCAGCCTCGATGGCGCGGCAGAGCTGGTCAACTCCCAGCCGGGCGCGGTATCGCGGGTTGCCCAGGCTGGTTTTGGCGCCATTCAAGTACAGGAACACGCCCAGGACCTGAGCCAGGCCATCAATCACCAGGACCGTCTGGAACGCGCCCTGCGCCAGCAGATTCAACGTGAGCGTCGCTCCCTGGAATCGGGCCTGGCGGTGGTGGCCTCCATCGGCAGTACCTCGCCGTTTATCGGTCTGTTCGGCACCGTGTGGGGCATCATGGAAGCCCTTAAAGGCATCAGCGCCGCCGGCTCGGCCAGCCTGGAAACCGTCGCCGGCCCAATCGGTGCAGCACTGGTCGCCACCGGTGTAGGTATTGCCGTCGCGGTGCCTGCGGTGCTGGTTTACAACTACTTTCTGCGTCGCCTGAAACTCAACTCCGCGGACCTCGACGATTTCGCCCATGACTTCTACAGCCTGGCGCAGAAATCGGCGTTCAAACTGATCCAGCTGCCCGGCGGCAAAGCCCAGGCACAGAAAGTGAAGGAGGCGTCGTAATGGCCTTTTCCACCCAAGACAGCGATGAAGTGCTTAGCGAGATCAACGTAACGCCGCTGGTGGACGTGATGCTGGTGCTGCTGGTGGTGTTTATCGTCACCGCGCCCCTGCTGACCAACGCTATTCCGATCAACCTGCCCAAGACCGAGGCTGTGGCCCCGGTGGAGCAGAAAGACCCGCTGGTGGTCAGCATCGATGGCGCCGGCAAGGTGTTTCTCTACAAGGACGAAATCCAGGCCGACCTGCTGCAAAGCAGCCTGGAAACCGCCAAAGCCAAGGACGCCGAGTTGCGTGTGCAGCTGCAGGCCGACGAGACCGTCGACTACGGGCAAGTGGCCAAGGCGATGGCTTCGATTGAGCGGGCGGGGATTACCAAGCTTTCGGTGATTACTGCACGTTAAAACCAGTTTTGGTCGCCCTTCTTCAGGCAGGGGCGGGGCGGCCTATTTTCTTCTGCTGTTGTCGTGGTGGGTTCAAAGGCCCCTCTCCCCATCCCTCTCCCGTACACGGGAGAGGGGGCTGCTTGCGTAGGATTGTCGCCCTACGTCACCCCTCTCCCGCGAGCGGGAGAGGGGCTGGGGGAGAGGGGCTTTTGATCTACCCGCTTAAGGATCTCCCATGACCACCACCCTCTATATTTCCCCCGGCGCCTGCTCGTTCGCCGCCCACGTCGTTGTGCATGAACTTGATCTGCCGATCCAGGTGGAGCGGGTGACGCTGCGTACTCCAGATTCGCCGATTCACCAGATCAACCCCCTGGGCCGGGTGCCGGTATTGCAGCTGGACGATGGCCGCATCATCACCGAAAACAGCGCCATCTTGCCGTTTCTGGCGGACCTGAAACCGGCCACCAGCCTGTTTGCCCCGGTGGGCAGCGTGGAGCGCGCGCAGATCCAGAGCTGGATCGGCTACCTGGCTGCCGAAGTGCATGTGGGCGGCTTTCGGCCGCTCAATCGCCCGGAGCGTTACAGCGCCGATGAGGGCGCCCATGCCGGTATTCGTGCCCAGGCCCTGGAGCAGTTGTACGCCGCGTTTGCCCATATCGACCGGCATCTGCAAAACCAGCCGTTTCTGGTGGCTGAGCGCTACACCATTGCCGATGCCTACCTCGGCGTATTCGCCGGCTGGGCCGGGCGCGTGGGCGGGCGGCTGGATGAGTTGCAAGCGTTGGCCACTTTCCGCGAAGCGTTCAAGGCGCGCGCAGCAGTGCAGCAGGCGTTGGTGGCCGAAGGCTTTTAACTGAGGCGGACGCGATATTCAGCTGGCCCTGGCGGCGATTACGCCGCCGCGGCTCCGGTGATACCCAGCGTCAAGGTGCGCAAGTAATCGGCAAAGCCACCCGCCATGCGCACCTCCAGACGCGCGCTGGTAGTCACCTGGGGCGAGGCGGTCCAGGCAATGCTGGCGCCGCTTTGCTGCAGGCGCTCGACCAGCGCCACATCCTCGTCCACCGCCAGGGGCTGAAAACCACCGGCGCGGATATAGGCCAAGGCGCTAAACCCCAGGTTGGCACCGTGGATATGCCGATGGCCGTCGCCGTTGTGATAACGCCCCTGGTACTGCGTCTGGGCCTCGTGGGGAATATCGCCCCAATCGGCAATCTGCACGGTGCCGCAGACCACATCGGTATTCTGCTGCAGCTGTGCTACCAGCCAGTCTTCGGCCACCTGGCTATCGGCATCGGTGCAGGCCAGCCAGCGCGCGCCCTGGTCCACCAGCAGGCGTACGCCGGTGGCGCGGGCTTCGCCGACATTGCGTGCGTCTACGGCAATGGCAGCCACACCATGGGCCAAGGCGATCTGTGCCGAGGCATCGGTGCAACTGTCGAGCACCACCAAAATATGCACGGTCTCGCCGTTTAGCCCGGGGTGCGTAGCGGCGCGTTGCACGGCGGCCAGGCAGTCGCCCAGCAAGGGTTCTTCGTTGTGTACCGGGATGATCACGCCAATCATGTTTCTCTCCTGATCAGGCCTTCTTGCTCGGCTACCGACGTGGGGTTTTCGCTCCACACGTCGAGTAAAAAATCGGGCTCCTGGTGCCATACCAGGCGCGGCATACGTAACAGGTGGTGCAGTTCGTCGTGCACCTGGTCGCCGGTGTGCGGGCAGCCTTCGACCGGCGGACGCCAGTGGCAGGCCAGGATGGTGCCGCCGGCGCTCAGGGCGTAGCGCATGCTGAAAATCAGTTGGGTCAGGTCGGCGCTGTCCAGGTAGTAGCCCAGCTCGCTGAAGACGATCAGGTCGAACTTGCCGGGCGGCCATTCCTTGGGTAGGCGGCCTTGCCAGAACTGCACATTGGGGCGCTGCGCCAGGCGTGCCTGGGCCAGTTCCAGGGCGGTGGCCGAGGTGTCGCAGCACAGCAACTGGTCGCAGCGTTTGGCCAGCCGGGCGGCGAGTTCGCCATTGGCACAGCCCAGTTCCAGCGCACTCAGGTACTTGCGCTGCGGCAGGCTGCTTACGGTCAGGTTGCGTTTGCGCCGTTCGTACCAGCGGGTGCGCATGGCCCAGGGGTCGGCGTCCGCGCGGAACATGCCTTCGAAGTAGCTATCGGCCACGCTCATGACTTGCCCTCACACAAACATCAGTTCAAAAGGTTGCTGCAGGCGCTCAATGGCGCATGCCGGCAATACAGGGGGCAGATCGGTGTGCGGGTCGGCGTGAATCTGGCTGGCAAAGGCCTGGATGGCGTGGCGTTTGCGCGCCTGGGTCCAGGCGTCCAGGTGTAGCTTGCGGGCGCGCTCCCAAGGAATGCGGCTGTCTTCCGGGTCGGCCCAGTGCCAGGCCCAGATAGGGATTTCCCGCAGCGGCACGCCAGCGTGCTCACTGGCCGCGATGCAGGCGCGGGCGGTGGCTTCGTGGTCGCTATGGCCATCGGCGCGCCAAGTGGTGAACAGCACGTCGTTGGGCAACAGGTAGCTGAGTAGAAACTGGCTCAGTTCTTCTTCGAACAGGTTGACCTGAGTGTCGGGGTAGCCACCGTGCAGCCACTTGTATTGGCTTTGGTCCAGGCCCAGGCGTCGCAGGGCCTGGGCACTTTCCAGGGGACGGGCAATGCTCAGGCGCTGCGGGGTCCAGTAGTGCGAACCGAGGTTGCTGGCGGTGCCGGCGGTAACCGATACCAGCAGCAAGGGAATCTGCTGCTGGCCAAGCAGCTGCATCAGGCCACCGCAACCCAGCACTTCGTTATCAGGATGCGGTGCCACGATGACCGCGCGCGAACCGGCAGGCAGCAGCTCAGCAATGGTGATCGGGGGCACGTCGCCCAGGCGTCGGGATTGGTTCCAGGCCTGCAGCGGCGTACCGATAAGTTGGCTATTGATCAGGTTTGGTTTCATCGCATCCAGCGTCCTTCTGGTTCTTCGGCAACCCGCTCACCTTGAGCGGCCAGGTCGCGCTCTGCATGGCTCTGTCCTACATAGACCGGGCGGTCGGCCAGCAGTTGGACAAATTTTTTAGCACGGTAACAAGGCGCGGCGCCCGCCACCGGGGCGGGGCCGTCAGCTAGCGGTTGCCGGCGTAGGTGACCATGCGCGCCGTTGCTTAGGCGTTGGCATCGCGCTGCAGTTCGAACAACAGCAGCGAGCGCCCGGTGACGGTGAACTCGGCGTCGAATTCGAACGACTCCTTGCTGTGATCATCCGGGCGGTTGCTGTCCAGCAGGCAGGTCCAGCGACTGCCACCGGCCACTTCCGGCAAGGTGAAATTCACCACATCGCTGTGCGAGTTAAGGATCAGCAGCAAGGTGGCATCGGCCCCTTTGCGACGAATGCCGGTGGGTTGCGCGCGGCCATCCATCAGCATGCCCAGGCAGCGGGCATGGGCGTCGTGCCATTGCTCCTCGGTCATTTCGTTGCCGCACGGCGACAGCCAGGTCACGTCCTTGACCCCCAGTTCCTCGTTGTACTGGCCGACCAGAAAACGGCCCCGGCGCAGGATCGGAAAGGCTTTACGCAGGGCGATTACCCGGCGGGTAAAATCCAGCAGGCTTTTGCCTTCGTCGTCGAGATTCCAGTCCACCCAGCCCAGCTCGTTGTCCTGGCAATAGACGTTGTTGTTGCCGCCCTGGGTGCGGCTGAATTCATCGCCGGCCACCAGCATCGGCGTGCCCTGGGACAGCAGCAGGGTGGCGAGCATATTGCGCATCTGGCGCAGACGCAGGCCACGGATTTGCGGGTCGTCGGTGGGGCCTTCGACACCATGGTTCCAGGAGATGTTGTTGTCGTTTCCGTCGCGGTTGTCTTCGCCGTTGGCTTCGTTGTGCTTGTGGTCGTAGGACACCACGTCGCGCAGGGTAAAACCGTCGTGGGCAGTGATGAAGTTCACCGAGGCAAACGGGCGGCGTCCGCGCTGGTTAAACAGGTCGCCCGAGGCAGTCAGGCGGCTGGCCAGCTCGGCTACCTGGCCCTCATCGCCACGCCAGAACGCGCGCACGGTGTCGCGGTAGCGGTCGTTCCATTCCACCCAGCCGGGTGGGAAACCGCCGACCTGGTAGCCGCCGGGGCCGCAGTCCCAGGGTTCGGCAATCAGTTTGGTCTTGCTCAGCACCGGGTCCTGGCGGCAGGCCACCAGAAAGCTGTGGCGCTCGTCGAAGCCATCGGCATAGCGACCGAGGATGGTGGCCAGGTCAAAGCGAAAGCCGTCCACGCGCATTTCCGAGGCCCAGTAGCGCAGCGAGTCGGTGACCATCTGCAGCACGCAGGGGTGGCTCAGATCCAGGGTATTGCCGGTGCCGGAATCGTTGATGTAATGGCGTTTGTCGCTGGGCAGCAGGCGGTAGTAACTGGCGTTGTCGATGCCGCGCATGCTCAAGGTAGGGCCTAGTTCGTTGCCCTCGGCGGTGTGGTTGTAGACCACATCCAGGATTACCTCGAGCCCGGCATCGTGCAGGTGCGCCACCATCTCTTTGAATTCGTTGATATGGCCACTGGCGGAGTAGCCGGCATGAGGGGCAAAAAAGGCGATGCTGTTGTAGCCCCAGTAGTTGTTCATGCCTTTTTCCAGCAGGTGCTTGTCGTCGACAAACCCGTGGATT
>JBCECW010000291.1:0-439 GCA_039207785.1 Pseudomonas sp.
GTTTCGTGGGTAAGCAAGGGCGGCAGTTCGCGCTGGCGTGCCTGCTGCTGCAGGTGCGCCAGGCTCGCGGCAATCTGCTGCGGGCTTTGGGCGCTGTAGCCCAGGCTTTCCAACAGCGCGCGCTGGGCGTCGACCGCCACCCGTTGCTCGCGCCCGTTGGCATCGACCCAATCGACACTCAGACCTGCCGCGGTGGCCAGCCTGGCCAGTTGTTCGTCGCTCATGCGCTTTCCTCGAGAGATGCCAGGGCACTGAACGGGCCGCGCAGGCCCTGTTGTGCCGCGTGCAGGTCAATGCGATTGCCAAAGATCACCCGCGCCGCCGAACTCAGGGGCGGGGCCTCTACCGGGGTCTGGCTGAGATTGAGGTCGATGCGCAGCTTGCTGCCGTCGGCCAGGGTCCAGGTGGCACTCACCGCCTTGTCGCCCAGCACCTGCAC
>JBCECW010000291.1:449-3471 GCA_039207785.1 Pseudomonas sp.
TGGCTGCCGGGCAGGCGCGGCACGATCAGCTCGTGGCGCAGCTCCAGCAGCTTGCGGTAGTAGATGCGCCAGGCTTGGTGCGTGGGGTCGATATCCGGCGCGTAGTCGGGCAGCGAGCTGGTAAAGGTGCCGAGCTTGTTCGGGTCGGGGATGCTGTCGCGAATGGCTTTGTCCTGGAATACGGCAAAGTCTTTGAATTCGTTGCGTCGGCCATCGCGCACGGCCAGGCCGAGTTCGTCGTGGTGGTCGGTGAAAAACAGAAACGCCTGGCGCGAACCCCATTCCTCGCCCATGAACAACAGCGGAATCATGGGTGACAGCAGCAGTAAAACGGTGGCGGCTTTTAGCGCGTCGGGGTCGCACAAGGTGGCCAGGCGCTCGCCAAAGGCGCGGTTGCCGACCTGGTCGTGGTTTTGCAAAAACAGCACAAAGGCGGTGGGCGGCAAATGCCCGCTGGGCTCGCCACGGGGGCGGCCATGGCGGTTGAGCTGGCCCTGGTAGACAAAGCCTTGCTGCAGGCAGCGCGCGAGTTTTTCCGTGGGCGCCTGGCAGTAGTCCTGGTAATAGCCTTCGTGCTCGTCGGTCAGCAGCACGTGCAGGGTGTTATGGCCGTCGTCGTTCCATTGCGCGTCAAAGCCGGCTTGCAGCAGCTCGGCGCTGTTGTGTTCGTTTTCCAGCACCAGGTGCAGGTGGCGTTCCAGCGGCACGGCGGCGCGCAGGCGCTGAGCCATCTCGACGAGAAAGTCGGTTTCGCTGATGGCGTGCACGGCGTCGAAACGCAGGCCGTCGACGCGGTAGTCCTGCACCCACATCAGGGCGTTTTCGATAAAAAAGTCGCGCACCGGGGGTTGGCGAAAGTCGATGGCCGGGCCCCAGGGCGTGCTGATGTCGTCGCGAAAGAAATCCTTGGCATACAGGCCGAGGTAATTGCCGTCCGGGCCGAAGTGGTTGTAGACCACATCGACAAACACCATCAGGCCCAGGCCGTGGGCGGTGTCGATCAGCTGGCGTAGTTCATCCGGCGTGCCGTAGGCGTTGTGCGGGGCGAAGGGCAGCACACCGTCATAGCCCCAGTTGCGCTGGCCGGGGAATTGGTTCAGCGGCATCAGCTCGATGGCGGTAATACCCAGCTCGGCCAGCTCGGCCAGGCGCTGTTGCACCCCGGCATAACCGCCGAGCAACCCCACATGCACTTCGTAGAGCACGCTTTCATGCCAGGGCCGCCCGCGCCAGGCCGGGTGTTGCCAACGATAGGCGCCGGGGTCGGTCACCAGGCTGAAGCCATGCACGTCGCCTTGTTGAGCGCGGGAGGCCGGGTCGGGCACCTGCTGCTTGCCGTCGATACGGTAGGCGTAGGCGCTGCCCGGTTCGCACGGCAACTCACGACGAAACCAGCCGTGCGCCTCTTGCTTGAGCGCCTGGGTGGCGCCGTCGGCAAACACCACCTCGACACTCGTGGCATCGGGGGCCCAGAGGGCAAAGCGGGTGGTGCTCTGGTCTAGGTAGAGCGCGCCATGGGCCGGCCGTGAGGTCGGCGTCGGCATCAGTAGCTGCCTCGCGCACGAACGGCGTGTTGTTGCAGCAGCTCTTTGTACAGGCGGTCGTAGGGTTCCACCGACTGTTTCCAGTACATGGGCGAGGCCATGGCCCGGCAGCGCATGGCGTGCAGCAGCTCGGGGTACTGGAATACGTTGAGGGCACGTTGCACGGCATCGACGTAGCTGTCGCGGGTGGCACGGCGGAACAGAAAACCGGTGACCCCATCTTCGATGGTATCGGCCAGGCCGCCGGTTTTGCGTGCAATGGGCAGCGAGCCAAAGCGCTGCGCGTACATCTGGCTCAGCCCGCAGGGCTCGAAGCGCGAAGGCATCAGCAGAAAATCGCTGCCGGCAAACATGCGCCGCGCATCGGTTTCGTTAAAGCCGACGCGTACGCCAACCCGGCCGGGGTAGCGTTTGCCCATTTCGATCACGGCCTGTTCCAGCTCCGGCTCGCCGCGGCCGATGATGGCCAGCCGACCGCCGCCCTGAACGATGGTGTCGACCACTTCCAGAGTCAGGTCGATGCCTTTTTGCTGCACCAGGCGCGAGACCACGGCAAACAGCGGGCCGTCGTCGGCATCCAGGCCGAACAGTTGCTCGACATAGGCGGCGTTGGCGCGTTTGCCGTCCATGTTGTGCAGGCTGAATTTGGCCACTAGGTGGTTGTCGGTGCGCGGGTCCCAGCTTTCGTCGATGCCATTGGTAATGCCGCTCAGATGACCTTCGTCGGTCTTCATTTGCAGCATGCCCTGCATCCCGCAGCCAAAGGCTTCGGTGGTGATTTCCTCGGCGTAGGTGTGGCTGACGGTGGTGATGTGGTCGGCATAGGTGATGCCGGCCTTGAGCAACGACAGCTGGCCGTAGAACTCCATGCCTTCCTGGCCGCTGGCTTCCGGCGGCAGGCCCAGTTCGGGGCTGCACTGCAGGTCGATCATGCCCTGGTAGGCGAGGTTATGAATGGTGAACACGCACGGCGTGCTTTGCTTCTGCCATTTCATATAGGCCGGGGTCAGGGCGGTGGGCCAGTCGTTGGCGTGCACCAGGTCCGGTCGCCAGCTCATCGCGGCGCGGCCAGCGGCGATATCGGCCGCTGCCAGGCCCAGGCGAGCGAAACGGATATGGTTGTCGGGCCAGTCGCGGCAGTTTTCGTCGCCGTAGGGCGTGCCGTCGCGCTCGTAGAGTTCGGGGCTGATCAGCACATAGACGATCAGGCCGTCGGGCAACTCCATACGGCCCACCTTGCAGGGGGGCAGCGCGGCATGGCCGGCGATCTCGCCAATCACCCGCATGGGGTGACCACTGGCCAGCACCTGGCGGTAGCCGGGGATCAGCACGCGAATATCGTGCTGGCCGGACAAGGCGCGGGTCGACCTGGCCGAGGTGACGGGCCAGCGACCGAAGATCACCGATCCGCGCAGCCAGATCATTCCGACGGTGAAGGTCGCCAAGGCGGTCGGCTGGCCGGCCGGCGCCACGCCGGT
>JBCECW010000291.1:3481-5639 GCA_039207785.1 Pseudomonas sp.
TCCCCCAGGCCACCGACCTTGATCAGGTCGGCCAGCTCGGAGGTAACAAAGAGGATTTTTTTCTTGCTGGGCAGGATTGTGTGGGGTTTGGGGCTTTCCACGGGGGTTTTAGCCTTCGGGGCAGCAATCGAAGCGAAATTGTCCAGCCGGTCCATCGCAATAGCAGTTCCCATACCTTCCTCCCATGCCGCTACCCGAGTGGGTCAGCGCGCGTTTCGCTACCGGATTGCAAAGAGCCAGCCGCGTATAGATCTCCGCGCATTGGCCAGGCCAATGCGATGTCTGTGGTGTGTTGGAGTGGATTGGCCTTGGTGAAACCAGGCATTGCCCCTACTTAAGTGCTGACTGAACGGTCGGCGAAAAAGTTTCTATTTTTTTTGCCCCGGTCCGCTCAACGGAGCCAGCGCGGGCAAGGGCTGGCTTGGGAGAAGGCAGCGGGTTAAACCGGTGGCTGGCGTTCCGGTTCGGCAATGGGTTCGTGGCGGTGCGGGTTGACCGCTTCGGCCGTGGGGCTGCTCTGGAAGGCGGCGCGCAGTTGCGGCAGGCAATCGGGGTGTTTGTGGCTGATAAAGGTGATCAGGTTTTCGCGGATATAGCAGCGCAGGTCCCAGCCGCTGGAGCTGTCGCGGGAACTGACCAGTACCCGCAGCTGGATCGCGCGGTCGCTGGTTTCCACCACTTGCAGCACGCTGACGCGGCCGTCCCACAGCTGCGGTACTTCGGCCAGCAGGCGCTCGAGCTCCTTACGCAGCGGCTCCAGCGGGATGGCGTAGTCGACCCAGAAGGT
This sequence comes from Pseudomonas sp., assembly GCA_039207785.1. GTDB lineage: Bacteria > Pseudomonadota > Gammaproteobacteria > Pseudomonadales > Pseudomonadaceae > Aquipseudomonas. The sequence continues at coordinate 4,269 of JBCECW010000291.1, forward strand.
AATGGCGCCCGTCAGCGATGAAGTGACGCGGGTCCAGTTCTGGAACGGGTTTTCGATAAACCATTGCAGCGGCACGATCAGCCGGCGGTCGTCCCAGATACGCACCACCACATAGGTGCCGGTGATTTCCTCGATACGTCCCCATTCGTTTTCCACGATCACTACATCGTCCAGGCGGATGGGTTGGGTAATGGCGATCTGCAAGCCGGCGATCAGGTTGCCCAGCACCGGCTTGGCGGCAAAACCCACCGCCAGGCCCGCCACCCCGGCCGAGGCGAGCAGGCTGCCGCCGAACTGGCGCGCGCTGGGGAAGGTCATCAGCATGGTGGCCAGGCCAAACAGCAGGACGAAAAAGCTCAGGGTACGGACCAGCACGCGGGTTTGCGTCTGGATGCGGCGGGCACGCAGGTTGTCGGCGATATTGACCGGATGGTGCACCAGGATCAGCTCCTGAACCGCCGCCACCGCGCGCAGGCCCAGCCAGGTAAAGGTGGCGATGATCGCCAGGGTGGTGATGTGTCGCAGGGCGCTGATAAACATCAGCGTGTCGTCGGCGGCCGTCCATACCGTTTGCATGCCCAGCAGGGGCAGCAACAGGCACACCGGCTGGCGCAGCTGGCTGACCAGTTCGCGCAGAAACGGCACCGGTTTGGCCAGGCGTTGCACTACGCGGGTAAGCAGCCGCGCGGCAATCATCAGCACCAGCACGGTAATGGCGGCGGCGAGCAGGGTTTTCAGTTCGGCGACGGGGATATGGCTGCGGATTTCCTCAAGCATGGGGCGGGTTCCGGTTTGGCTGCGGGTGTTTTGCTGACCTTTTTAGTGACCGGGACCGGGCGAGGGGGTTCAGGCTTTGCAGCGTGCAGTTTGCATGATGGCGTTTAGGGCGCTTCGTGCAGATTGCCATCGGTGTGAGATCAGGATGTTTTTTAAGTTATTGAAAAGTAAAGATTAAAAATAATTGGTTGGCTTGGCGCCTATCTTGCAATTTTGCCCCTGAGCTTAAAAACAACAGCCAGGAGCACCACCATGCAGCCACTTACCGAACTCTATGCATCTGCCTTTCCCGGCCACGACGTCTCCCTGCAACCGCGCCCTGATGGCACCTTTGTGCTGGCCCTCAAAGGCGCCGGCAATGACCCGCTGATCAAGGTGATTGCTGGCAAGGCTGGCTACAGCCAGGCGGCGGCCAACGACGAAATCCTCAGCCTTAAACGTGAAGTGCTGATTCGCGACAACGCCCTGAGCGGCACCAGCGTGCATTGCACTGCGCACAAGTTGCCGACCTACAGCGGCCAGGAGCTCAGCCTGCGTGCCATGCAGACGCTGTTTGCCCGCCGCCGTATCAGCGTGTAACCCCCACATCCCTGA
>JBCECW010000292.1:0-5638 GCA_039207785.1 Pseudomonas sp.
GCGCCATGTCGTCCTTGGCCACGCCCATCTGCTCGACGTTGGCCAGGATCACCGCATGGAAGATCTTGCCCAGTTCGATGTAGTCGTTCTGGCTGCGCGGGCCGTCGCACAGCTCGCGGAATTCGAACCAGGCCACGTCGTCGCAGACCTTGCGCGCCGTGATGCCACGGTTCTCGATCATCAGCACTTCATTGACCTGCGCTTGCACGCAATCCGGTACCAGGCTGACAAAGCTTTTGTTCAGGCTGATTTCCGCGCCTTCGTTGAGCGGCCAGTAATACAGCTCGGCTTGCTCCAGCGCGCGCAGGCGGTAGTCGACGCCACTGTCGACGTTGACGATCACCGTGTGCTCCTTGAGCAAGGCAATAGCCGGCAGGAAGCGCGCACGCTGCAGGCCGTCCTTGTACAAACCGTCCGGCACGATATTGGAGGTGGCCACCAGGCTGACGCCGTTTTTAAACAGCTCTTCCAGCAGGGTCGCCAGGATCATCGCGTCGGTAATGTCGGAAACGAAGAATTCGTCGAAGCAGATCACCCGCGTCTCGGCGGCATAGCGCTTGGCGATGGCTTGCAGCGGGTTCTTTTCGCCGCTGAGGGTGGTCAGGTCTTCGTGCACGCGCTTCATAAAGCGGTGGAAGTGGGTGCGGGTCTTTTCCTTGAACGGCAGGGCCTCAAAGAAGGTGTCGACCAGATAGGTCTTGCCGCGACCTACGCCGCCCCAGAAGTACAGGCCCTTGACCGGGTCCTGGTTCTTTTTGCCCAGCAGCTTGCCGAACAGACCGGGCTTGTTGCCTTCGCTGGCAATCAGATCGTCGTAGAGGCGCTGCAGATGGCGCACCGCAGTTTCCTGCGCGGCGTCATGGAAAAAGTCGGGACGCTTAAGGTCCGCCTGGTATCGCTCGAGGGGCGTCATCGCGTGGTGCTCTCAACTATTTACTGGCTCGCGACCAGCCAACGGGTGGGCATCGCGAGGCGTGTGATGGGCAGGTAACGAGAAACAGCTAACGAGTAAACAGTACCCGCTGTCTGCGTCTTGCCGACGCGCTACAGGTTGCGCGTGGTGGGTCTAGACCGCCCAGATAGCAAAAACGGGGTCGACACTTTAGCGGCGACCCCGTTGCTTGGCAATCTGCCAGCCATGCCGGCTGGCTGTCTGCGCTTACTCCGGCTGCGGTGCCAGCGCCTCACGCAGTTGAGTAACGGCGCTCTCGCACGCGGCGGCGTCGGCAAACTGCGGGCTATGGCCGACAGCCTCGTCGTCCAGCCATACGGCAAAACCGTTGCCCTCTACACGCACATCCAGCGGGCTGCCGTCTTGCAGGCGTTTACTGACCTGACCTGCGGCCTTGCCGTCGGCAAAGTTCTTCGACAGCAGCAATTGCTCGCCGTCGGCCGCCAGCAGGCGGAAGCGGAAGCTGCCGTCGTCTTCACGGAAGCTGACGATGCGCGCGCCCTTGACCGCTTTTTTCTTGCTGCTTTGCACGCTTTGCAAGTCGCTGCGGAACGAACGCAGGCCCACCGCTTCACGCAGCTCGCCGAGGAACGGCGTGGCGATCTTGCGTGCCTTGGCGGCGCCAGCCAGGAGGATATCTTCCAGGTCGGCCGGGCGTTCGATCAGGGCGTTGTAACGCTCACGCGGCTCGGCCAGTTCGTTGTCCAGCAGTTCAAACAGGCGCTGCTTGGCTTCGCCCCAGGCCAGGCCGGCCAACAGATCAGCGCGGAACTCGGCTTGCTGCTCGGCGGTGGAGAACGCCTGGTACAGGGTAAACAGGTGCGAATTATCCGGGTCTTTGGCTTCGCCCGGGGCGCGCGAGTCGGTGACGATGGAGGCCACCGCCGCCTTCAATTGCTTGGCAGTGCCAAACAAAGGAATGGTGTTGTCGTAGCTTTTCGACATCTTGCGGCCATCCAGGCCCGGCAAGGTGGCAACGCTCTCTTCGATCAGCGCCTGCGGCATCACAAAGAACTCTTTGCCTTTGCCGAACAGGTGGTTGAAACGTTGGCCGATATCGCGAGCCATTTCCACGTGCTGGATCTGGTCGCGGCCGACCGGCACCTTGTGCGCGTTGAACATCAGGATGTCCGCCGCCATCAGCACCGGATAGCTGAACAGGCCCATGCTGATGGCGTTGTCCGGGTCTTCACCCTGCTCGACGTTTTTATCCACAGACGCCTTGTAGGCGTGGGCGCGGTTGAGCAGGCCCTTGGCCGCCACGCAGGTGAGCAGCCAGGTGAGTTCGGTGATTTCCGGGATATCGGACTGGCGATAGAAGGTGACGCGGTCAGTATCCAGGCCCGAGGCCAGCCAGGTCGCAGCAATTTCCAGGCGCGAGCGTTGAATACGCAGCGGCTCATCGCATTTGATCAGCGCGTGGTAGTCGGCCAGAAAGTAGAACGAGTCGGCGTCGGGCGCGCGGCTGGCGACGATGGCCGGGCGGATGGCGCCGGCGTAGTTACCCAGGTGCGGCGTACCGGTGGTGGTGATACCGGTCAGGATACGAGTGGTCATTGGCGTTCGCTTATTAAGTCAGTTCACAGACGTGGCAGCAGCAGGTCTTTCAGGTCCGTGAGTTTGCCGTGAAAAAAGTGCCCGCATTCTGCCACTTTCAGCAGCTCGTGGGCACGCTCAAGCTCGGCAGACCAGGCGAAAACCACCTCGGGGGCGATAACTTCATCTTGCTCAGGCTGAATCACCGTCAGCGCGCCCTGCTGGGCGATAGGCGTTTGCTCGGTCAGGCGGCTGACCGCCGGCGCCACCATAAACAGGCGCTCGATGGCCACGCCACGGGCTTCCAGGCGGCCACTGAGGCTGGCGGCAACAAAACCGCCAAAGGAAAAGCCAAACAGGTTGAGTGGCAAATCGGGCTTTGCGGCCAGCAGCCAGTTGGCCACGGCTTCGGCATCGTCCACCTCGCCACTGACCATTTCACTAGCCCCCTCGCTGGCGCCCACACCCCGGTAGTTAAAGCGCAGGGTGGCATAGCCGGCATCGCGGGCGGTGCGCTGCAAGGTCGACACCACTTTATTGAGCATGGTACCGCCCTGCACCGGATTGGGGTGGCAGATCAGCGCCAGGCCACGGGCTTCGGGGAGGTCGAGATACAGCGCTTCAAGTTGACCGGTAGGCCCATCAATAAACAGGGAGACTTCGCGAGCTGACAACGGGGGAACTCCGTGACCCGACACCGGGTCGACACGTCTTGGGTAAGATCCTGCTAACAGGAATCTGCGGACGCGGCATACGCAGCGCCGCCATTTTCAGGGCCGCGCCGCGCTATACAGCGCAGGTGTGAGCCGTTAACGTAAAGCAAAGCCGTTTAGAGAGGAAGGACTCGTGGAACAGACCCTATTGGCCTGGTTACTCCCGGCACTCGCCCTGCTCGCAGGCGTCACCATCGGTTTCCTGGTGGCCCGCCTGGTGCCCAGCGCCGCACCGAGCCGCACGCAACGGCAGCTGGACGAAATCCAGGAACGTTTCGATAGCTACCAGAGCGAAGTGGTCACCCACTTCAACACCACCGCCAGCCTGGTGAAAAAACTCACCCAGAGCTACCAGGAAGTGCAGGAGCACCTCTCCGAAGGAGCCAACCGCCTGGCCCTCGACGAACTCACCCGCCAACGCCTGCTGGCCGCGCTGCATGATGAAAAACCGGGCAGCCGTGAGCGCCTGACACCGCCGAAAGACACCGAAGTGCCACGCGATTACGCGCCGAAAAGCGCCGATGCACCGGGCATGCTCGATGCCACCTTTGGCTTGAAGAAGCCACCGGTCAGCGATACCTCGCCGCGCTGATTTGCAGCAAAACAAAAAAGCCCCGCCAATGCGGGGCTTTTTTATGCGCGGCGTCGTCACCGATATCTCCGCGCCTGGGTCCCCGCCTTCGCGGGGACGACGGAGAATCATCATTTATCACCGTCGTTCCCGCGCAGGCGGGGACCCAGGCGTGGTGTTTGCGAATCAAATCGCGCCCAACAAAAAGCCCCGCATAAGCGGGGCTTTTTGTTGAAGCAGAAGGCTTAGATTGCCCCGCGGCTACGCAGCAGATCCAGCACCAGCTTCACGCCCTCCTCCACCGACACGCTCTGGGTGTCGACCACCAGGTCGGCATTCAGCGGGATGTCATACGGGAAGGACTCACCCGGAATATTGTCGCCACCGGCCGCGTACAGACCTTGCGGGTCACGCTCGGCGCACACTTGCGGCGACGCCTGCACATACACGGTGAGCAAGCGCTGATTACCGATCAGGGCCTTGGCCTGTTCACGGCCTTCGGCGTCCGGCGCCACGAAGGCCGCCAGGGTGATCAGGCCGGCTTCGTTGAACTGACGCGCCACATGCGCGGCACGACGCCAGTTCTCGGTACGCCCGGCGCGGTCTTGCGGCAGGCCCTTGTTCAGGTCGTGACGCAGGTTCTGGCCATCGAGCACATACACGGCGCGGCCCATATCGAACAGCTTGCGTTCAACCGCATAAGCCAGGGTGCTCTTGCCAGCGCCAGACAGGCCGCTGAACAGCACGGTAGCCGGCTGCTGGCCAAAGCGCGCAGCACGCTCTTCGGTGGCCACGTGGGCGAGCTTGCCGTGCAGGCCGCCGCCTTGGCCGCCAACCGGTGCCGCGATGATCATGCCGGCGCCGACGGTGCCGTTGGTAAGGCGGTCAACGACGATAAACGAACCGGTGGTGCGGTTACGGTCGTAGCCGTCCAGGGCAATGGCGGCATCCAGGCTGACCTTGACCTTGGCGATCTCGTTCAGTTGCAGGCTGCTCGCGGCGCCTTGTTCCAGCGTGTTCACATCGACCTTGTGGACGATGCTGGCAATCGAGCCCGGCACATAGCTGGTGGCGCGCTTGATGTCGTATTTCTTGCCCGGCAGCATCGGCTCTTCGGCCATCCACACCAGCATGGCTTCGAAACCGTCGGTCACTTGCGGCTGGCTGTCGGCATGCACCAGCAGGTCGCCACGGGAGATGTCGATTTCGTCTTCCATGGTCAGGGTGATGGCCTGGCCTGGGCCGGCGCTTTCCAGCTCACCTTCGAAGGTGACGATGGACTTCACCCGGCTGCTCTTGCCCGACGGCAGCACCACGACTTCGTCGCCTTTGTGCACGATGCCGCTGGCCAGGGTGCCGGCAAAACCACGGAAGTTCAGGTTTGGACGGTTGACGTACTGCACCGGGAAACGCATGTCGGTGAAGTTACGGTCGGCGGAAATTTCTACGGTTTCGAGAATTTCCATCAGCGTCTTGCCGGTGTACCAGGGCGAGCGCTCGCTATGGTTCACCACGTTGTCGCCTTTAAGGGCGGACATCGGCACGAAGTGGATGGTGGTCGGCTTGATGCCGGCTTTCTCGGAAAACGCCAGGTAGTCGGCCTTGATCGACTCAAATACACCTTCGTCGAAGTTTTTCAGGTCCATCTTGTTGATGGCCACGACGATATGTTTGATCCCCAGCAACGAGGTGATGTAGCTGTGGCGGCGGGTCTGGGTCTGCACGCCGTAGCGGGCGTCCACCAGGATGATCGCCAGGTCACAGGTAGAAGCACCGGTGGCCATGTTGCGGGTGTACTGCTCGTGGCCCGGGGTGTCGGCGATGATGAACTTGCGCTTGGAAGTCGAGAAATAGCGGTAGGCCACA
>JBCECW010000293.1:0-5634 GCA_039207785.1 Pseudomonas sp.
CGCCGAAGCCCTGCGTACCTTCGAGAAGCAGATTCTGCTGCGCGTGCTGGACGACCTGTGGAAAGACCACCTGTCGACCATGGACCACCTGCGTCACGGCATCCACCTGCGTGGTTACGCGCAGAAGAACCCGAAGCAGGAGTACAAGCGCGAGTCCTTCACCCTGTTCCAGGAACTGCTGGATTCGATCAAACGCGACACCATTCGCGTGCTGAGCCACGTGCAAGTACGTCGCGAAGACCCGGCCGAAGAAGAGGCGCGCCTGCGCCAGGAAGCCGAGGCCCTGGCTGCCCGTATGCAGTTCGAACATGCCGAAGCTTCTGCCCTGGACCAGCCAGAGCTGGAGCCGGAAGGTGAGATCGCCGTACCGACTTTCTCGCCGGCACGTAACGACCAGAAGATCGGTCGCAACGAACTCTGCTACTGCGGCTCGGGTAAGAAATACAAACATTGCCACGGCCAGATCTCGTAAGCCGCGTCATGTAATAGCTGTGTGATAAAACGCCGTGACCGGTTTGCCGTTCGCGGCGTTTTTGCTTGAATTTACGCTGCGCCGAACGAGCGCCGCTCATTTTCGTTTTTAGCCAAGGAGCTCACCCCATGCCTGTTGGTCTCGGTCCTCTGCCTACGCTGCACCCTGTTGCCGGTTTTGAATTGGGTATCTCGTCTGCCGGTATCAAGCGCGAGGGTCGCAAGGATGTGGTGGTGATGCGCTGTGCCGAAGGCTCGAGCGTGGCCGGGGTGTTCACCCTGAACGCGTTCTGCGCGGCGCCGGTAATCCTGGCCAAGAAGCATATTGTTGGCCCGGTGCGTTACCTGCTGACCAACACCGGCAACGCCAACGCTGGTACCGGCGAGCCTGGCCTGGTGGCCGCTGCCCGTACCTGCGCCAAGCTTGCCGAGCTGACGGGCGTAGCCGAAACCGCCGTACTGCCGTTCTCCACCGGCGTAATCGGCGAGCCACTGCCGGTGGCGAAAATCGAAGGCGCCCTGGCCGCTGCCTTGGCAGACCTGTCTGTGGATAACTGGGCCGCTGCCGCCAGCGGCATCATGACCACTGACACCCAGCCCAAAGGCGCCAGCCGCCAGTTTGTGCACGAAGGCGTGACCGTCACCGTTACCGGCATCAGCAAAGGCGCCGGCATGATCAAGCCGAATATGGCCACCATGCTCGGCTATATCGCCACCGACGCCAAAGTCGCCCAGGGCGTGCTGCAAGACCTGCTGCGCGATGCCTCGAACAAGTCGTTCAACCGCATCACCATTGACGGCGACACCTCCACCAACGACTGCTGCATCCTGGTCGCCACCGGCCAGGCCGCACTGCCGGAAGTGACCCAGGCCAGCGGCGCGCTGTTCGCGGCGCTCAAGCAGGCGGTGCTGGACGTGTCCATGGAGCTGGCGCAGGCCATCGTTCGTGACGGCGAAGGCGCCACCAAGTTCGTCACCGTGCAAGCCAACGGCGGCGCGACTCACCAGGAATGCCTGGACGTGGCCTATACCGTGGCCCACTCGCCGCTGATCAAGACCGCGCTGTTTGCCTCCGACCCTAACTGGGGCCGTATTCTGGCCGCCGTTGGCCGTGCCGGTGTGGCGCAGTTGGACGTGAGCAAAATCGACGTGTTCCTCGGTGACGTCTGCATCGCCAGCCGTGGCGCGCGCGCCGCCAGCTACACCGAAGAGCAGGGCGCGGCCGTTATGGCCCAGGAAGAAATCAGCATCCGTATCGAGCTGGGTCGCGGCACCTGCAGCGAGACCATCTGGACCACTGACCTGTCCCACGAGTACGTGCGTATCAACGCCGAATATCGCTCCTAAGCTGCACCAGCCGCCGCTTCTGCGGCGGCTATTCCCCCGGTTTATCCGGACATAAACAATCGGAATTTGCCCTGAGCCTGAGCGCTGCCTATTGTCGCAGTGACTAACAGCGGTTCAACAAAGGACGACGCATATGACGCTCTCTCTGGTAATCGGCGACAAGACTTACTCCTCCTGGTCCCTGCGCGCGGCACTGGCGCTGGAGCTGTGCGGCGCGCCCTATAAAGAGCAGTTGATCCGCCTGAACCAGGCCGATACCCGCGAGCGCATTCTTGAGCATTCGCCCACCGGCAAAGTGCCGCTGTTAAAAACCGCCGAAGGCGCGATCTGGGATTCGCTGGCCATCAGCGAATACCTGGCCGAAACCTTCCCCGAGGCCCATCTATGGCCGCGCGGTACCTATGCCCGCGCCATTGCCCGCAGTGTGTGCGCCGAGATGCACAGCGGCTTTGTGCCCTTGCGCACGGCCATGCCCATGGACCTGTCGCGCGATGCGGCATTGCCCGAGGTGCCGGCTGATGTGCTGGCGGATATCGAGCGTATCAGCGCTATCTGGGCGCGGTGCCGCCAGGAGTTTGGCCAGGACGGCCCGTATCTGTTTGGCCATGTCAGCCTGGCCGACGCTTTTTTTGCCCCGGTGGCGGTGCGTTTTCGCGGTTACCGGGCCGTGCTGTCGGCCGAGGCCGCAGCCTATGTTGAAACCATCTACCAGTGGCCGGCGTTCCAGCGCTGGCGGCAGGCAGCACAAGAGGAATACAGCGCGTGAAACGAGTGCATGTGGCGGCAGCCGTTATTCGCGGGCGCGATGGGCGGATTTTGCTCGCCCGTCGGCCTGACGATAAACACCAGGGTGGCCTGTGGGAGTTTCCCGGCGGCAAAGTGGAGGAGGGCGAAACGGTGTCCGCCGCCCTGGCTCGCGAGCTGGCCGAGGAACTGGGCATTCAGGTCACCGCCGCACGGCCACTGATTCAGGTGCGCCACGACTACCCGGACAAACACGTGCTGCTGGACGTCTGGGAAGTCAGCGCCTTTACCGGCGAGCCCCATGGCGCCGAAGGTCAACCCTTGGCCTGGGTCAGCAACCGCGAATTGAGCGACTACGAATTCCCGGCGGCCAACCGCCCCATCGTCGCGGCAGCCCGCTTGCCCGAGCACTACCTGATTACCCCGGACAACCTCGAACCCAAGGAACTGCTCCTGGGCCTCAAGGCGGCGCTGGAAAGCGGTATTCGCCTGGTGCAATTGCGTGCGCCGAATATGTACGACCCGCAATACCGCGACCTGGCCGTGGACGCAGTGGGCCTGTGCGCCGGGCGCGCGCAGTTGATGTTGAAAGGGCCGCTGGAATGGTTGGGAGATTTCCCCGCCGCCGGTTGGCACCTGACCGCCACCCAGTTGCGCAAGCTGGTGGTAGGCGGGCGGCCATTCCCGAAAAACCGCTGGTTGGCGGCCTCCTGCCACAACGCTGAAGAGTTGGCCTTGGCCACCGAGATGGGTGTGGACTTTGTCACCCTGTCGCCGGTGCAAGCCACCCAGACTCACCCGGAGGCGCAGCCGCTGGGCTGGGATGCTGCTCAGGAAATGATCGGTGGGTTTAATCAGCCGGTGTTTTTGTTAGGCGGCGTTGGCGCCGCAGACACCGAAAAAGCCTGGCAGGTTGGGGCTCAAGGTGTGGCCGGTATTCGGGCGTTCTGGCCGCAGGCCTAGCCCTCTCCCCCGGCCCCTCTCCCGCAAGCGGGAGAGGGGAGACCAGCGGAACGCGTTTAAGCTCCCTCGCCCGCTTGCGGGAGAGGGGCCGGGGGAGAGGGCCAGCGGTCACTCCGGCTTCGCCGCCGCCTGCCACAACACCTCATTGATCTGCATCCGCCGTCCAATCAGGCGCGCGGCCACAAACAGCAGATCCGACAAGCGATTTACATACGCCAACCCGACACCAGCCAACGGCTCCAGCGCATTCAACTGCTGGCAGCGCCGCTCGGCACTGCGCGCCTGCGCCCGGCACACATGGGCCTGTGCCACCAGCAACGAGCCGCCCGGCAAGATAAAGTTTTCCAGCGGGCCGAGCTCTTCATTCCAGCGATCAATCGCCGCTTCCAGGCGCTCCACCTCGGCCAGGTTCAGCGCCTGGTACTGCGGCATCGCCAGCTCGCCACCGAGGTCGAACAAGCGGTGCTGGCAGGGCGCCAATACGTCAATCAATTCGCTAAGGCCCGGCCACATCACTTCATGCTCGGCCAGGCCGGCCAGGAGCAAACCCAGCTGGCTGTTGAGGCTGTCGAGCTCGCCCATGGCCTCTACGCGCGGGTGGTCCTTGGGCACGCGGCGGCCATCGGCCAGGCCGGTTTCGCCGGCGTCGCCGGTGCGGGTGTAGATCTTGGACAGGCGAAAACCCATGGTCAGCTCTCTGCGGAATTATCAGGCGGCGTTGCCAGCGGCAAACGCAGGGTAAAGCAGGTGCCTTGGCCCAGCGCCGACTGCACCTCCATCTGCCCTTTGTGGTTGTTGGTGATGATGAAGTAGGAAACCGACAAGCCCAGGCCCGTGCCCTGGCCGACTTCCTTGGTGGTGAAGAAGGGCTCGAAGATACGTTTGCGCACCAGCTCCGGCATACCGATGCCGTTGTCTTCCACCTGGATTTCCGCCCAGGGCTCGGCCAGCCGTGTGCGCAATACGATGCGCCCTGGTTCCAGCAACACACCGGGTTTGGCTTCGCGCTGGTGAATGGCCTGGGCGGCGTTTTTCAGCAGGTTGAGCAGCACCTGTTCCAGCTCGTTGGCAATACCGGGCACCAGGCCCACCTGCGGGTCGAATTCGCGGGTGATATTCAGGCCTTTGAAGTCAAAACCCTCGGTAAGGTCGAAGTCATTGCCGGCAATTTCCACCGCCTGGTCGAGCAGTGCAGGCAGTTGGCAGGGCGCCAGCTGGCGGTTGCTCATCCGGCTGAAACTGAGCATATGGGTCACGATTTTTGCCGCCCGTGAGCCGGCCTGGGCGATACCGTCGAGCAGTTGCGGCACTTCGCGGCCTTGCAGGTAGTGGTTGACGGTTTCCAGCGACACCCCGACGGTTTCCGCCACTTCCTTGTTACGTGGCAACTCAACCGAGAGGCGCCGGCGAATGTTCTGCACGTTGTGCAAGATCGCGCCCAACGGGTTGTTGATTTCGTGAGCCATACCGGCGGCCAGGCCGCCCACCGAGAGCATCTTTTCCGACTGCACCATCATTTCTTCCAGCGACAGGCGCTGGGTGATGTCGTCGATACGGATTACCACGCCGCGCCCGGCGCCACCCATCAACGGGTAGAACGTCAGGGCGTAGTGAAACTGGGTGTCGCCGCGGGTCCAGGTCACCCGTTCGATTTTTTCCACCGTATGCCGCTCGGCCGTGCGCTTGAGCTGCGGCAGATAGGGTTTGAGCGGCGGAAAGGCGAGAAACACCGGCTGGTTGAGGGCTTCATCCAGGCGGGTACCGGAAAGGGCGCTGGCCTCCTGATTCCACTGCGCCACGTAGAGCTGTTCGTCCAGGGCGATCAGCGCCGAGGGCATGGAGTCGATGATGCTATTGAGGTAGTTCTGGAAGCCGGTGAGCTTTTTCTCGATCTTGCTGCGCACCTGCACTTCCAGCTCCAGCTTGCGGTTGGAGTGGCGGGTTTCCTCGGCCAGGTGCTGGGCCTGATCGAAGGACATCTGTGCGTCGTCGCGGGCCCGCTTGAGCTGCTGCTCACGGGCTTCGATCCGCGACAGCATGGTATTTACCGCTTCGGCCAGGCTGCCGATTTCATCGTGGTTGCCGCGTTCGGCGCGCAGGGAGTAGTTC
>JBCECW010000294.1:0-5633 GCA_039207785.1 Pseudomonas sp.
GAGGTCGCGACGCCCGCGCCCCGCCACCTCCAGCACTTCACCGCCCTGGCGATAACGCACCTGCCACGGCCCAGTCGGCGCCTCCCCTTCCATGCTGAGCTGGCCATTGCCGGGCAAGGGCAAGGCCTTCGTTGCATCAGCCCAGTCAGCAACTTCGACAGGCGCGGCTAGCCAGTCCCCACTTAACCACCACAACCGACCGCCTTCGCGGCGCAGCTCACCCTCGGCCAGGCGCCAGATTGGCTTGGCATCGCCGGCGGCGTCACGCAGGGTTTCCCAGCCGGCCCAATGGTCGCTGTCGGGCAGCAAGGTAAATGCCGCCAACCAATGGCGCAGCGCATTGCGCTGGCGCTCGGGCGCCAGGCCCAGCAGCGGCTGCATCTCCAGCGACGGTAGCGCCAGCCAATTAAAAGGAGATGGCGTGCGTGCAGGCGCCAGGTCGAGCTCGGCCAGATCGTCCAGCAAGCCTTGCGCCTCACGCAGATGGGCGGCGCTACGGGCCAGGGTCTGCGTCGCCTGCGGCCAGTGTGCGGCCAGCTGTGGGAAGACCTGATTACGCAGATGATTGCGTGCGTAGCGGGCGTCGCTATTGCTCGGGTCTTCTACCCACTGCAAGCCATGCTGGTTGGCATAGGCCAGCAACTCGGCGCGCGAGCAGTCCAGTAGCGGCCTGACCACATGCCCCTGGCCGAGCGACCGACTTGGCGGAATACCAGCCAGGCCACGCACCCCCGCACCCCGGAGCAAACGGAACAACAGGGTCTCGGCCTGGTCATCGCGGTGCTGGGCGGTCAACACCACCTCGCCCTGCCCCAACACCTGGGCGAATGCCTGGTAGCGCGCCTCGCGAGCGGCACGCTCCAGGCTGGCACCGGGCGCAACCTGCACCTTGATAACCTGCAGCGGCATATCCAACCCGGCACACAGGGCTTGGCAATGCGCCGGCCAGCCATCAGCCGCAGCCTGCAAGCCGTGATGGATATGGATAGCGGATAGCGGTGGCAGATGCTCGGTGCGCCCGAGGCTTGCCAGAAGATGAAGCAGAACCGTGGAGTCCAGCCCGCCGGACAAGGCGATATGCCAGGCCGGCGCGCTGCGCCAGGGTGCCAGGCCTGCTAGCAACCTGGCGTGCAGACTCATTTAGGCAACGCCGTAGCTCATCAGGCGGTCATAGCGGCGGGTCAGCAGCGCGTCGATATCCAGCTTCTGCAAGGACGCCAGCTGCTCGCCCAATGCCGTGCGAATCGCCTCGGCTGCCAGGGCCGGCGCAGCGTGCGCGCCACCCAGCGGTTCGTCGATCACCTTGTCGACGATACCCAGGCCTTTCAAACGCTCGGCGGTAATGCCCATGGCCTCGGCAGCGTCCGGGGCTTTCTCGGCGGTTTTCCACAGGATGGAGGCGCAGCCTTCCGGCGAGATCACCGCGTAGGTGGAGTACTGCAGCATATTCAGTTGGTCGCATACGCCGATGGCCAGTGCACCACCGGAACCACCTTCACCGATAACGGTGGCGATGATCGGGGTTTTCAGGCGGGCCATCACACGCAGGTTCCAGGCAATGGCTTCGCTCTGGCCACGCTCTTCCGCGTCGATACCCGGATAGGCGCCCGGGGTGTCGATAAAGGTCAGGATCGGCATCTTGAAGCGCTCGGCCATTTCCATCAGGCGGCAGGCTTTGCGATAGCCCTCAGGGCGCGGCATACCGAAGTTGCGGCGCACCTTCTCGCGCACTTCACGGCCTTTCTGGTGACCGATCACCATCACCGGCTGGTCGTTCAGACGGGCAACGCCGCCAACGATGGCCGGGTCATCGGAGAAGTGACGGTCGCCGTGCAGCTCGTCGAACTCGGTAAAGATATGTTCGATGTAATCGAGGGTGTAAGGCCGGCGGGGATGGCGGGCCAGCTTGGCGATCTGCCAGCTGGTGAGACTGCCGAAAATACTGGCAGTCAGTGTGTTGCTCTTGTCTTGCAGACGGGCAATTTCATCGCTGATGTTCAGCGAATTGTCGTTACCGACCAGGCGCAACTCTTCGATCTTGGCTTGCAGATCGGCAATCGGCTGTTCGAAATCGAGAAAATTCGGGTTCATAGTCATCCGTCTTGCGCCTGGCCCGAGGCCGGCGGCTGAGTCCGTTGAGCGCCTTACCTTACGGGAACAGGCGCATTCAGGTCGAGGGTAAAAATGGCGTGCCCACCAACGGCAGGCACCACTCGCCTTTTAGCGATAGTGCAAAAAGACGTTGTCGCGCCCGAACTGGTCACGCAATGTTTGAATCAATCCATCCGCCGGGTCGATTCGCCAGCCCTCACCGAACTGCAACAGGGCCTTGGCCTCGCTGCCGGTGTAGTCCAGGGTGATCGGGCAGCCGCCACGGTGTTTCTTGCACAGCTCGGCCAGCCAGCGCAGGCGGTCGCCTTTCAAGGCCTCGCTTTTAACCCGTACGCGCAGGCTTTCCGCCAGGCCGGTACGCGCGTCTTCCAGGCTCATCACGCGCTTGGCCCGCAGGCGCAGGCCGCCGGAGAAATCGTCGTTGCTGACTTCACCCTCGACCACCACCAGCGCGTCGGTTTGCAGAAGTGCCTGCGCCGAGTTAAAGGCATCAGCAAACAGTGAGGCCTCGATCCGCCCCGAGCGGTCGTCGAGGGTGATAAAGCCCATCTTGTCGCCCTTCTTGTTCTTCATCACCCGCAGGGCCACCACCAGGCCGGCCACCGTCTGGCTATCGCGCGACGGTTTGAGGTCGATGATGCGCTGGCGTGCGAAGCGGCGAACCTCACCTTCGTATTCATCGATGGGGTGACCGGTCAAATACAGGCCCAGGGTGTCTTTCTCGCCCTTGAGGCGCTCTTTGAGCGACAGCGGCTTGGCCTTGCGATGGTTGGCATACACGTCCGCTTCGGGCTCGGCGAATACACCGCCGAACAGGTCCATATGGCCGCTGTCATGGCTGCGCGACGTCTGCTCGGCCGCCTTGACCGCCTCTTCCATGGACGCCAGCAACACGGCGCGGTTGAGGTCGATATTGGCCTGGTAGGCCTTGGCCTCTTCATGGAAGTGCGGGCCAAGACGGTCCAGCGCGCCAGCACGGATCAGCGCCTCGAGGGTGCGCTTGTTGATGCGTTTGAGGTCGATGCGGTCGCAGAAGTCGAAGAGGTTCTTGAACGGACCACCCTCGGCGCGGCATTCGGCAATGGCCTCCACCGGCCCCTCGCCCACGCCTTTGATCGCGCCCAGGCCGTAGACGATCTGGTCGTCCTCATCGACGGTAAAGCGGAACTGTGAGTTGTTCACGTCCGGCGCGACAATGCGCAGCTTCATATGCCGGCACTCTTCGATCAGCGTCACCACCTTGTCGGTGTTCTGCATATCGGCGGTGAGTACCGCGGCCATAAATGGCGATTTCCAGTGGGCTTTCAGCCAGGCGGTCTGGTACGACACCAGGCCATAGGCGGCCGAGTGCGACTTGTTGAAACCGTAGCCGGCGAACTTTTCCACCAGGTCGAAGATGTTGCCCGACAGGTTGGCGTCGATGCCGTTGTTGGAGCAGCCCTCGATAAAACCGCCACGCTGCTTGGCCATTTCCTCGGGCTTTTTCTTACCCATGGCGCGGCGCAGCATATCCGCACCACCGAGGCTGTAGCCCGCCATCACTTGGGCAATCTGCATCACCTGTTCCTGGTACAGGATGATGCCGTAGGTGGGCTTGAGCACCGGTTCCAGGCCCGCGTACTGATAGTCCGGGTGCGGGTAGGAGATCTCTTCGCGCCCGTGTTTGCGGTTGATAAAGTCGTCCACCATGCCCGACTGCAGCGGGCCCGGGCGGAACAGCGCCACCAATGCGATCAGGTCTTCCAGGCAGTCCGGCTTGGGCTTCTTGATCAGCTCCTTCATACCGCGCGATTCAAGCTGGAACACCGCCGTGGTTTCGGCCTTTTGCAGCAGGTCGAAGGTTTTCTTGTCATCCAGGGGACTGCGGTCGATATCCACCAGCGCGGTATCGCCATTCTTGGTCTGGATGCGATGGATGATCTCCATCGCCCGTTTGATGATGGTCAGGGTGCGCAGGCCGAGGAAGTCGAACTTAACCAGGCCGGCCGCCTCCACGTCGTCCTTGTCGAACTGGGTCACCAGGCCGGCACCTTCTTCGTCACAGGCCACCGGAGCGAAGTCGGTGAGTTTGGTCGGCGCGATTACCACACCACCGGCGTGCTTGCCGGTACCGCGCACAACACCCTCCAGCTTGAGGGCCATGTCCCAGATTTCCCGGCCGTCCTCGTCGACCTTGAGGAAGTCGCGCAGCATCTCTTCCTGCTCGTAGGCTTTTTCCAGGGTCATGCCCACTTCGAACGGAATCATCTTCGACAGGCGATCCGCCAAGCCGTAGGACTTGCCCTGCACCCGCGCCACGTCACGCACCACCGCCTTGGCGGCCATGGAGCCGAAGGTGATGATCTGGCTTACCGCATTGCGCCCGTAGGCATCGGCCACGTAGTCGATTACCCGGTCGCGACCCTCCATACAGAAGTCGACGTCGAAGTCGGGCATGGAAACGCGTTCGGGGTTGAGGAAGCGTTCGAACAGCAGGTCATAGGCCAGCGGGTCGAGGTCGGTAATTTTCAGCACGTAGGCCACCAGCGAACCGGCACCTGAACCCCGGCCAGGGCCGACGGGTACGCCGTTGTTCTTGGCCCACTTGATAAAGTCCATAACGATCAGGAAGTAGCCGGGGAACCCCATCTGGATGATGGTGCCCAGCTCGAACTCCAGACGATCGACATAGATCTGCCGCTTCTCTTCGTAATTCGGCGTGGTGTCTTTCGGCCACAGTACCGCCAGGCGTTCTTCCAGACCTTCGAAGGAGACATGGCGCAGGTACTGGTTGATATCCATGCCTTCGATGGGAATCGGGAAGTTGGGCAGGAAGTGAGTGCCCAACTGCACCTCGATATTGCAGCGTTTGGCAATTTCGACGGTGTTTTCCAGCGCTTCGGGGATATCGCTGAACAGCTCGGCCATTTCCTCCGGGCTTTTCAAATACTGCTGGTCGGAATAGGAGCGCGAACGGCGCGGGTCATCCAGCGCCCGCCCTTCACCGATGCATACGCGGGTTTCATGGGCGTCGAAGTCGCCCGGCTTGATAAACCGCACATCGTTGGTGGCCACCAGCGGCGCACCACTGCGTTCGGCCAGGGCCACGGCAGCATGCACATGCTCTTCGTCATTGACCCGGCCGGTGCGCTGGATATCCAGGTAGAAGCGCTCCGGGAACACCTCCTGCCATTCGGCCAGCAGCGAGTCGGCCAGGGCGTTGTCGCCATTGAGCAAGGCCAGGCCAATCTCGCCTTCCTTGGAGCCGGACAGGGCGATCAGCCCTTCTGCCGCCTCCTTGACCCACGCGCGCTCGATAATGATGGCGCCATTGCGCTGGCCGTCCTGCCAGCCACGGGAAATCAATTCGGTCAGGTTGCGGTAGCCCTTGGCGTTCATCGCCAGCAGGCTCAGGCGGGTCAGCGGGCCGTCGTCGTCACGGTTGGCCAACCAGATATCGGCGCCGCAGATGGGCTTGATGCCGCCGCCCTGTGCGGTTTTATAGAACTTCACCAGCGAACACATATTGTTCAGGTCGGTTA
>JBCECW010000295.1:0-628 GCA_039207785.1 Pseudomonas sp.
CCGGTCTGTGCGGCCTTGATGGCGATGGATGCGGTATCCAGATCGCGGATCTCGCCGACCATGATGATGTCGGGGTCCTGGCGCAGGAAGGCGCGCAGTGCTGCGGTAAAGTCCATGCCTTGTTTGGGGTTAACGTTGACCTGGTTGATACCTTCCAGGTTGATCTCCACCGGGTCTTCTGCGGTGGAGATATTCACGTCCACGGTGTTGAGAATATTCAGGCCGGTGTACAGCGAAACGGTCTTGCCCGAGCCGGTCGGGCCGGTCACCAGAATCATGCCCTGCGGCTGTTTCAGCGCGGTTAGATAGAGTTCTTTCTGCGACTCCTCATAGCCCAGCGCATCGATACCCATCTGTGCGCTGGACGAGTCAAGAATCCGCATCACAATTTTCTCGCCCCACAAGGTCGGGCAGGTGCTGACACGGAAGTCGATGGATTTACTTTTGGAGATGCGCATCTTGATGCGGCCATCTTGCGGTTTACGGCGCTCGGAAATATCCAGGCTGGCCATTACCTTCAAGCGGGCGGAAATTCGGGGGGCCAATTGAATTGGCGGGCGGGCGATTTCATGCAGAATGCCGTCGGTGCGAAAGCGCACGCGATAAGCTTTTTCATAGGGCTCGAAGT
>JBCECW010000295.1:638-5619 GCA_039207785.1 Pseudomonas sp.
GCGTACAACCGGAGCATCATCAGCTTCCTGGTTTTCTTCCGCTTCAGGACCGCTGTCGTTGACAGTCTCGATATCCAGATCGAGGTCGTCACCGTCGAGGCCACCGCTACCGGAGTCGTAGAATTTCTCGATGGCGTCGCCGAGCTTGTCGTCTTCCACCAGTACGGCTTCGGTATTGAGGCCGGTGCTGAACTGGATATCGGTAACGGCTTGATGATTGGTGGGGTCGGAAATGCCAACAAAGAGTTTATTGCCACGGCGCCACAACGGGATCACTCGGTGCTGGCGGGCCAATTTTTCAGCTACCAGATCTTTGGGCTGGCTTTCTTTATCCAAGGCGCTCAAATCAACGAACGCAACACCAAATTGGTCGGCGGCAACCTCGGCAAGTGCGCGGCTTTTTACCAGTCTGTTTTGTACCAGATAGGTCACCAGCGAAATCTTGTTGCGCTGGGCTTGGGCGTGGGCCTGTTTGGCGCTCTTTTCATCGAGCAACTCAGCCAGCACCAGTTGTTTGGCCAAGCCGGTAAGTACGGGTCCGTCATTCATTGGGCTGTTTACTGTCCGCGTGGTAATGAGGGAGTTATAGCGTAAATGATTGAGCTAGCGAAGGCGTTACGGTGTTCGGACTACGAGAAAAACTAAGGCGCCAAAAGGCGCCTTAGTTACACAGCAGTAAAGCTTACGGTGCCGCAACAGCCGTGCAACCACGAGGAACGAAGTCGGTGGTCAGGCTGGTAGTGCAAGTCCAGCTGCCAGCAGCTGCATCACGAGTAAGGGTGATGATCTTGCCTTTGGTTTTCGGGCCGGCAGCGCCGTTGAAGGTGAAAACCATCGAGCCACCGCCAGTGTCACCGAAGGCAGTGCCGAAAGACAGAGTGCCCAGCGGGCTTGCGGTAGCAGAGCTACCCAGTTCTGCGAAGGAGTCCAGACTGGTTTGGCCGCCACCTTGTGCGTAAACGTCTTCAACAGCAGTTTTCAGCGGAGCAATTGCGGCCAGGCCGGTAGCAGCTTCCGAACGACCGATGTAGTTCTGGTAGGCCGGGATGGCGATGGCAGCGAGGATACCGATGATCGCAACTACGATCATCAGTTCGATCAGGGTAAAACCTTTCTGAGCTTTCATATGAACTCTCCAATTGGATTCTGTGGTGCGTTACTGCTTTAGTTCGCAGCTGAAATTAACTATGCAGCTGGCGTGCCAGAAATTTGCTGTCGCATTTTTAGCGGCAAGTCTGCGGCTTCATTTCAGGGGCGAGGGTGCTCGTACAGACCCAGGTTCCTAAAGATGTACGGGTCAGCACGATATTGGCTCCAGAGGTTTTCGGCCCGGCTTTGCCGTTGAAGTCAAAGGTCATATTGCCCTCGCCTGAGTTGGTCCAGTCATTCAGGCTGATCTCGCCCAGCGGGCTTATGGTTGCTGAGGTATGCAGGTTGGCGAAGGTGATGCTGGCACTTCCTGAGCCCTCTACATAAATATCCTCCACCGCGGTTTTCAGTGGCGTAATGCTCGCCAGCGCGCTGATGGCCTCCGATCTGCCGATGTAGTTCTGGTACGCCGGAATGGCGATGGCGGCGAGCACGCCGATAATGGCCACGACAATCATTACTTCAATTAGCGTGAAGCCCTTTTGGCTGGGCATAGGCTGGTCCTTGCTGGTTTGAGGGGTGCGCACAGGTTTTGCAGTTACTATGCATAGCAATTTCCTTGCTCAAACCTGTACCCCGCTCCTTTTCGCCCAAAATGAACGCAACGTTCATATTTGAAGTGACCAAAAACGTCATAGAGTTCCCTTGAATGTCGAACGCCGCTGTTTCGCTACGCGCTTTCTTGTTAGTGCTGTCCGTTGTCGGGCTGGGGTTCTGCCAGCCAATGCATGTTTACCCCATTGCTAACTTCATTGAAGAGCTCCTGGTGGCGATCGGCGTGCTGCTGATTGGGGGCATGCTGCTGTGGCGCAGTGACAGGTTGCAGGTCTCTGCCTGGCTAATGATGTGGACAGTGCTGGGCGTGCTCTTTGCCGTTTCTGCCTGGCTGCATCCTGCTGTCATGGTTTCTCACCAGCTAATGGTGGGCGCATTCTGGTTTATCGGTCTGTTGGCATTGCTGATCGGCGATCAACTGGATTGGCAGCACGATGGCGAGCGGTTGTCTTACTGGTTGGCCATTGCGTTGTTAAGCATCGCCCTCGTGTGTGCCATCGGCGGCTTTCTACGTTATTACGGGTTGCTTGGCGCCACCTGGCGCGCCTATGTACCTGAGCCAGATACCGGGCGGCTGACGGGTTTGGTGGGGCAAAGTAATTTTTTCGCCTTTATCAGCTTTTTCGGCTTGCTGGCCCTTGGGTGGCTACATAACGCCCGTCGAGTGTCGATGTGGCTGGTACTGCTAAGTGTGCTGGTGCTTGTCCCGGCGATTGCCGGTACCGGTAGTCGTGCGGTGTTGGTGACATGGGTAGCCAGCATTGTGGTGTTGCTGTGGCGCAGCAAGGTTGCCGGTGCGCAGCGTTGGTTTCTGTTTATGATGGCGACTTTTGTTTTTTATTGGGCGTTTCGCCCGGTGTATTACGCGTTTGATCACTGGTTCTATGGCGTGGTGTTCAAGCTGGGCTGGGTCGGCGGTGCGGGGACGTTAGGAAGCGACGTGCTTGCGCGCGGAGCGGTGAGCCCGCAGCGTTTGAATGAGTGGCGCACGGCGCTGGAGATTATCCAGCAGCATGTGTGGACTGGCATCGGCATTGGTAACTACTCGATCAGTAGCTTCCAGCAGCACCTTCGGGCAAACGATCCGAGCACTAGCGGCCTGTTCTCCCATTCGCATAACTCGCCCTTGCAACTGGTCATCGAGCTGGGTATGGCCGGCCTGCTCTGGGTGCTCGTATTCGCCGGGTTGGCTGTTCGCGCATTCTGGCGCGCGTCCAGGGAACTCAACCGTTTACTGCCGCTTCTGGTAGTGCTGACGATCCAGCTGTACGGCATGTTCGAATTCCCGATGTGGATGATGCACTTCCTTACCCTGAATATGGTGCTGTTGGGCGCATTGGGCGGAGTGAAGAAAACCGTGCCCCTCACGCTTGGTAAGCCATTTGCGATCACGCTATTGGCCGTGGCGTTGATGTTTTCGCTGATCTATGTGCCGGTGGCGGAGCGGTTTGTCTGGTCGTATCGACAAATGTTCCTGCGTGCTGAGGTCGATCGCAGCGAGTACGCATTTATCAATTCGATGATGCAGGACCCGCTGATGGAGCCGTACGGTTACCTGCTCTATTTCGCTAACTACAACCTGTCACCGACGTCGTTGCAAAGTGAGCGTGAAGCCCTGGATCGTTTGGAAAAAACGCTGCCCTATCCACAGGTGTTGGTTCGTTCGTCGCTGGTGCATATGGCGCAGGGCAACGAAGCAAAGGCACAGTCGGTATTGGCCGATATGCGGCTTTTTTATGGCGTTGCGTATGAATACTAGCTGGATGGCCAGATCGAGATGAATCGAAGCAAGTTTCCACAGGTGGACTTTGAGCGGCTCAAACTCAAGGTGCCGGCTGAGGATAGTAGTTCGCCGAAGGTTGAGCAGTGATGCCGGTATCCGTTGTCGTTTAGCCAATAAAAAGCCACGCAATCGCGGGGCTTTTTATTGGCTGTCAAATAGTCAAATACTCAACCGCATCGATAAATCCACCGCCTTAACATCCTTGGTCAGCGCCCCAATCGAGATGTAATCCACCCCCGTCTCAGCAATCACCCGCAGGGTACTGTCATTAATCCCCCCCGAAGCCTCCAGCTTCGCCTTGCCTGCGTTCATCGCCACCGCCGTACGCATCTCATCCAGGCTCAGCTCATCAAGCATGATGATGTCGGCACCTGCATCCAGCGCTTCCTTTAGTTCCGCCAGGCTCTCTACTTCAACCTCAACCGGCTTACCCGGTGCTATGCCATGGGCGGCTTGAATCGCCTGGGCGATGCCGCCACACGCAGCAATATGGTTTTCTTTTATCAAGAAAGCGTCGTACAGGCCGATGCGGTGGTTATGGCAGCCGCCTTGGGTAACGGCGTACTTCTGTGCCAGACGCAGCCCGGGCAGTGTTTTGCGGGTGTCGAGCAGTTTTACCGGGGTGCCGGCGACGATATCGGCGTAGTGGCGGCAGCGGGTGGCGACTGCGGAAAGGGTTTGCAGGAAGTTGAGGGCGCTGCGTTCGCCGGTCAACAGCGCGCGGGCCGGGCCTTCCAGATGAAACAATGCTTGGTTAGGCTGCACGCGGTCGCCATCTTGAACCTGCCAGTGCACAGCGACGCGGGGATCTATTTGGGCGAATACGTTGTCAACCCATGCGCTGCCTGCTATCACCGCGGCATCGCGGGTAATGATGGTGGCGTGGGCCAAGCGTTCGGCCGGGATCAGTTGGGCGGTAATGTCGCCGTTGCCGACGTCTTCCCGCAGGGCGCGGCGTACGTTGGCTTGAATTTCGGCGCCAAGGTCGGCGAGCTGTAGGTTCGGCATTGGGTGCTCCCGTGAGTAGGGAGCCGATTATAAGGAGGCGAAAGCCTCTGGCTAGTGCCTTTTATAAGGGTGCAGGTTGCGCCTTATCGCGCGTCTGTCGTCAGTGAGTAGCCGTTCGTAACCAGATGCGGTACATCTGTGATGTAGGTCATATCTGAGCAAGATGTAGGGTTTTATCTTGCGCGGCCTCTCTATAATCACTTTTACTGCTTATTATTGACGCCATGCCATTGACGTAACGGATGACGCTCAGTTGATCGTTATGCAGATGTGAGAGCCAGAGGGCCGGTCTGCGGGAGAGTTGCAATGACTGATGCGAAAGTGGTGCAGCTCAATAAAGTTGCCCCCGAGCACTCGCCAACATCACCGGCGGGGAGGTTGCCCGTGGCACTCATTCACGTGCGCGACAAAGCTGCCCAGCAGCTGAAACAAGCCTTGCAGGCGTTGTTTGACAACGCGGACGACACCCTCTTCGAGATGGCCGAC
>JBCECW010000296.1:0-5594 GCA_039207785.1 Pseudomonas sp.
GCGCAAGGGCATCGAGCGCGGCTTCCTGCAGAAAGTCTTCGAAACCTTCGCCAACCTCAATCAATACGAAATTGGCCGCCCACCGCAGCTCGATGCTGTGTCGTTCGATGCGCTGGCGCTGGTGCAGAACGATGAGTTGGAAGAAACCGTCGCCCTGGATTCCATGGTCGCCAAGGTGATGAGCCGCGATGCGGTGTCCCTCGGCCACCTGACCACCCGCATCAATGCGATGGTCAGCAAGAAAATCGACGACAAGACCAACCCGGTCGGGCCCACCGTTCTCTGCGAATACTTCCTTGAGGCCTGCAGCCGCCTAGGCGTCGAGATCAAGGTCAAGCTGATCATTCTCAAGCTGTTTGAGAAATATGTGCTTGCCGACCTCGACCAGCTGTACGCCGAAACCAACCAGTTGCTGATTCAGGAAGGCGTACTGCCTGAGCTGAAAACCGCACCGCCACGGCGTAAAGCGGGCCCCGCTGCCGGCGGCGCTCGCAGTGCCGGTACTGGCGATGTGTCCGGCATGCAGGGCGAAGGCGGGCAGGGCGGTGGTTACGCCAATGAAGGTGTGCAGGAAGTCTTTGGTGTGCTGCAGGAGCTGCTGTCGCAGGTACGTGGCAGCGGTTTGCCGCGCCGCGAAACGCCGGCCGACGCCCTGCCGATTTCCAGCAGTGACCTGATGCGCCTGCTTTCCCATATGCAGCAGCGCCCGGTGTATACCAACGCCGCCCAGGACGATTTCGACCTGCGCAACCAGCTTGAGCAACTGTTGGTGCGTGCCAGCGCCAAGAGCGGCAAGTCGCGTGTGGTGGGCGAGGTTGATGAAGATGTGATCAACCTGGTGTCGATGCTGTTTGAATTTATCCTCGACGACCGCACCCTGTCGGACTCGCTCAAGGCCCTGATTGGCCGCCTGCAGATTCCGATGCTGAAAGTGGCGGTGCTGGATAAAACCTTCTTTAGCCGCGGCAGCCACCCGGCGCGCCGTCTGCTCAACGAAATTGCCGCCGCAGCCCTGGGCTGGGCGGAGCAGGACGATACGCAGCGCGACAGCCTGTACCAGAAAATCGAAAGCATCGTGCAGCGTCTGCTCAACGACTTTGTCGACGATCCGGCGATCTTCTCCGAGCTGTTGGCCGATTTCCTCGCCTTTACCGGCGATGAGCGGCGCCGTAGCGAGCTGCTGGAACAGCGTACCCGCGATGCCGAAGAAGGCAGCGCCAAGGCTGAGCTGGCCCGCCGCGAAGTGGAACACGCGCTGAACGAGCGCCTGCTGGGCAAAACCCTGCCCGAAGTGGTGGTGCGTTTGCTGCAAGAGGCCTGGAGCAAGGTGCTGATGCTCACCTGCCTCAAGCACGGCGTGGAGTCGCCCGAATGGGAAGCCACGCTCGGCACCATGGATGACCTGGTGTGGAGCGTGGCGCCGCACGAAGACCCCGAAGCGCGCCTGCGCTTGCTGGAACTGGTGCCCGGCCTGCTCAAAGCCTTGCGCGAAGGCATGGCCAGCGCGGCGTTCGATCCGTTCTCCACCAGCGAATTCTTTAGCCAACTGGAAAACCTGCATGTGCAGGCGTTCCAGCGCTTCAAGCGTCCGCTGCCGGAAGCCACTGAAGAAACCAGCGCCGAAGCTGTACCGGCTCTGGATGGTGATGCGCCGCTGCTGGAGCTGCCGCCGGAAGAAGAAGTTGAAGCCGTAGCCGTACCGGCCATGGTCGAAGTGATCGAAGAGATTGTGCTGCTGGCACCCGGCGAAAACCGTGTGCAGGAGCCAGAAGTGTCGCTGCCGGACGACGATGAGTCCCTGGCGCGTGTGGACAGTCTGGTAGTGGGCAGCTGGGTGGAGTTCCAGGAAGACGAAGAGCACAAGGTGCGGTGCAAGCTGGCGGCGATTATCAAGCCCACCGGCAAGTACATCTTCGTTAACCGCACCGGTATGAAGGTGTTGGAGAAAACCCGCATGGGCCTGGCGGTGGAGTTCCGCCGCAATGCCATTCGCCTGCTGGATGACGCGCTGCTGTTCGACCGCGCACTAGAGTCGGTGATTGGCAACCTGCGTCGCCTTAAAAACGCGTAATTCAGGCCGTGTGAAAATGTAGCGAGCGACGGTTAGGCAAGGCAAAAGGAGACGAAAAAGCGGAGTTGGCTGTAGCCAATGAGCATTTTGAGTCTGCTTTTAACGCCGCCTAACCGAGCGCAGTAGTTTTCACACGGTCTGCGAGTTATCCACAACGCCCGGCCCTTTGCCGGGCGTTGTCGTTTCTGCGCCGGGCCCGGTAGAGTGTCTGTCCGTTCAAGGAGTGTTTATGCAGCTGGACCCTCTGACCGGTTGGTGCGCCGGCATCCGCCATTGCCCATCACCGAACTTCAATGCCCGCCCTGCTGGTGAGATTTCGCTGCTGGTGATTCATAACATCAGCCTGCCGCCGGGGCAGTTCGGCACGGGCAAGGTGATGGAGCTGTTTCAGAACGGGCTGCAGGCCGATGAGCATCCATACTTTGCCGATATCTGCCATCTGCGGGTGTCGGCGCATTTTCTGATCGAGCGCGATGGTCAGGTCACGCAGTTTGTCTCCTGTCTGGACCGCGCCTGGCATGCCGGGGTGTCGTTGTTCGAAGGGCGCGACAACTGTAATGATTTTTCCCTGGGTATTGAGTTAGAAGGTACCGACGACCAGCCCTTTACCGACGTGCAATACGCCGTGCTCGCGCAGTTGAGCGGGCAGTTGTGCCAGGCGTACCCGGCGATCACCCGCCAGCGTATCTGCGGGCACAGCGATATCGCTCCGGGGCGCAAGACCGACCCCGGCGCCTGTTTTGAATGGCCGCGCTTTTTTGCCGGGCTGACGGAGCAATTACCGACGGGTGCAAACCTGTCGCCAGAGGGAGAGATGCAATGAGTTTTCTAGTGCTGCTCTTGGTGTTGTGGGTCGAGAAGTTCTCGTCCTGGCGCGCCAGAATCCAGCAGGACGGCGCCTGGCTACGGCTGCTGGCGCGGGTCGAGCGACAAACGGCGTTTCGTCATAACCCCTGGCTGCAACTGGCGGTGCTGGTGTTACTGCCGCTGGCCGCGTTGGCCTTGCTGCTAGCGGTGATCAGCGTGCCGCTGCATGGCTGGTTGGCGTTGCCGGTGCATTTGTGGGTGCTGGTGTACAGCCTGGGGCGAGGCGACCCGCTGGTGGCGCTGGGGCCTTTTCGTGATGCGTGGCGGCGTGAGGATGTCGAGGCAGCGTATCTGGTGGCGCAGCGGGACCTGGGCGTAGAGGCGGGCGATGCCGACAGCCTGCTGCAACAAGCCCAGGGCTTTCTGCTCTGGCAGGGTTACCAGAGCTTTTTTGCCGTGATCTTCTGGTACGCCTTGCTCGGGCCGTTGGCGGCGCTGGCGTATCGCTTGCTCGCGCTGACCGCCGAGCGCGCCGAAGACCCGGCCTTGCGTGCCCGTGCGGCGCAGTGGCGGCATGCTTTTGACTGGCTGCCGGTGCGCTTGCTGGCGGGCAGCTTTGCCCTGGTGGGCAGCTTTGTGGCGGTCAGTCGGGCGCTGCTGCACGAGTTGCTGAACTGGAATATTCCCGCCGCGCAGCTGATTGCCAACAGTGGCCGCGCCGCCGAAGAGTTCGGCACACCGGCGTTGGGCGAAAGCGGGGTATCGAGCCTGGATGGCCTCTGGCAGCTGCTGGTACGTGCCGGGGTATTTTGGTACGCCGGTTTTGCTGTCTGGACCCTGCTTTTTTAGCCTGCGAGATAGCCGTTGGTCGGGCTGTAAGGCCCGGCCCAGCAGGCGCCGCAGCCGCGCGGGGTGTGAAGTGCCATCACTGCGGCAAATGTCCCGGTCAAGTTATAGACGCTTCCTTAACCTTAAGTTACAAAGGTGCCTGTCGATATCGGGTATACAGAACGCCGCGCCCGGCAGTCTGTGACTCGCGTCACGCCCGACCGCCCTGTGACGATCCATAACAATAAAGTGAACAGGAGACGTCTTGTGAAGACCGTGCTGTATCCGGCCATCGCGCTGATGAATCGCCTTAGTTTTGGTATGAAGTTCAGCTTAATCAGCGTTCTTTTCTTTCTGCCAATGCTGGTTACCAACTTCTACCTGGTGCAGGACTCGTACAACGAGTTCGTCGGCACCCGGGCCGAGCTACAAAGCCTCGACCTGATGAGCGCCAGCCTCAAGCTGCGCGCCGATATCGAAAACCTCAATGACATGGTCGAGATCAACGCCGCCGTCGGCCAGTCCGGCAAGGCCGGTGACCTCGAAGCGCGGATTGGCGCGCTGACCAAACGTATCGAAGCCGACCTGCTCAAGCTGGAGCCGGTGGTAACCGATGCCGACCAGATCGAGCTGTTCACCAGCAAACGCGACGAGCTGGAAAAAGCCCTGAAAGCCGCCGACGCCGAGAGCTCGCTGCAAAGCAAGGCGCCGATGATCGAGAAGCTGCAGGGCAATATGCAGGTACTGATCAAGATCATCGCCAACCAGGCGGGCCTCAGCCAGGACAGCCAGACCACCGTGCGGCAGATGATCGAGCTGGTCACCAACGGCACCACCTCGGTAACCGCCGCCTTGAGCACCGGCCGTGCGCTGGGCTCGGCCTCGTTGGCCCAGGGCTTCCTTAACTCCTCTGCCAGCGGCAAGTTCGACGAGCTGTTGCTGCTGTTGGAAAAACTCCACGCCGAATACGGCCTGACCATCAACGACGCCCTGGATGGCAGCCCGGCGGCGCAAGAGGCGCTCAAAGGCCTGGCCGATGCCAGCCGTGCCACCTTGAAAGACAGCGCCACCTTCTTCGAAGACCAGGTGGTGATGGCTGACTCCCTCGACGCCCCGTGGCAGGAGTTCTACGACAAAGTCTCCACCTCGATGGACAAGACCTATCAGCTCAACGATGCCGCCCTGGTGTTCCTCAAGCAGCAACTGCAGAAGCGCCTGACCCAGAAGCAAACCCAGATGGTGCTGCTGGTCGTGGCACTGCTGGTGGTGTTTATCCTGATTGGCTACCTGTATGGCGCCTTCTACGTTTCCACCCGCACCACCCTCAAGGCCCTCGGCAAGGTGATGGATCAGGTGGCCGCCGGCGATATGACCGTCAGCTTCCACGCGCAAAGCCGTGACGAACTGGGCGAGCTGGGTGAAGTATTCAACGGTACGGTGCAGAAGATTCACCACCTGATCGAGCGCGTCGGCCACACGGTCAGCGCCGTGGGCACGCAGGCCGATCGCGTGGAAGATGTCTCGGCGCAAAGCAATAACGCGGTCGCCGGCCAGCGTAGCCAGATCGAACAAGTGGCCACGGCCATGAACCAGATGTCCGCTACTGCCCAGGAAGTGGCGCGCAGTGCCGCTGCGGCGGTGGATAGCGCGCAGAGCGTCAACCACGAAACCGTCAGCGGCCGTGCCCTGGTGGAATTGCAGGTGGGCAGTATCCAGCGCCTGGCCGATGAAATTGACCAGTCGGTGAGCGTGATCAACCAGTTGGCCAGCGACAGCGCCTCCATCAGCCAGGTGCTGGATGTGATCAAAGGCATTGCCGAGCAGACCAACCTGTTGGCGCTTAACGCCGCCATCGAAGCGGCGCGTGCCGGCGAGCAGGGCCGTGGTT
>JBCECW010000297.1:0-5588 GCA_039207785.1 Pseudomonas sp.
GCAACGCGGTTACCCAGCAGCTTGGACGCTTCGGCCAGGCCCATCTGGATGCCTTCCTCGCGGATATCCTTCATCAGGATCGGCGTGCCTTTGGAGGCCGACTGGTAGGCGATACCGCCGCCCATGATGCCGGCGCCGAGTACGGCAGCCAGTTTCACGTCTTTGGCGATGGCGTCGTAGCCTTTGGCTTTTTTCTTCAGTTCCTGGTCGTTCAGGAACAGGCCAACCAGGCTCTGGGAAGCGGAAGTCTTGGCCAGTTTTACGAAACCGGCAGCTTCTGTTTCCAGGGCTTTGTCACGGCCGAAGTTGGCCGCTTTCTGGATGGTCTTGATCGCTTCGACCGGCGCCGGGTAGTTCGGGCCAGCTTGACCGGCAACGAAACCCTTGGCGGTTTCGAAAGCCATCATTTGTTCGATAGCGTTGAGCTTGATTTTTTCCAGCTTCGGCGCGCGCTTGGCCTTGAAGTCCAGCTCGCCGGAAATGGCGCGCTTGACCAGGTCCAGGGCAGCGGCTTGCAGCTTGTCGGCAGTCACAACAGCGTCGACAGCGCCTGCTTTCAGGGCGTCAGCCGCTTTGTTTTCTTTACCGCCGGCGATCCACTCGATGGCGTTATCGGTACCGATAACACGTGGCAGACGCACGGTGCCGCCAAAGCCTGGGTAGATGCCCAGTTTGACTTCTGGCAGGCCAACCTTGGCGCTGTCAGCGATGACGCGGTAGTCCGCAGCCAAGCACATTTCGAAACCGCCGCCCAGTGCGATGCCATTGATGGCCGCTACGGTCGGAACGCCGAGGTCTTCGAAATCACTGAAGATCTTGTTGGCTTCGAGGTTGCCAGCGATCAGCTCTTCATCGGACAACTTGAAGTTGTCGACGAACTCGGTGATGTCGGCGCCGACGATAAAGACGTCCTTGCCGCTGCTGACAATTACACCTTTGATCGAGGCATCAGCCTTGATGGCGTCCACAGCCTGGCGCAGTTCGGCCAGAGTGAGACGGTTGAATTTGTTGACGGATTCACCCTTGAGGTCGAATTGCAATTCGACGATGCCGCTCTCAAGAGCCTTAACCGTGATGGCTTTACCTTCGTAAATCATCAACTGATCTCCACGGTATGGAAGCTGAACAGTACACGTCGGACGCCAAGCCGCAGACTCATCCGCAGCAGGACCGTCGAGAATAGTCTCGAACAGCCGGACATACCCGCCGACGCGATATTCGGGCGGCCTATGAACCGGTATCAGACAAAGCAAACACTCGATTCATACGCCCGTTTGATTCGGGTGCGCACACCTTCGTGCAAAAGGATGCGCTTGTCAATTGGAGCGCTAAAGTCCGCACGCTCCGTCAGGAAGTTTTGACCGTCATGTAGGGCAAAACATTGCAACTGCTCTATTACGGGGCGATGAAGCGGCCGACGGATGCCATCATTGTGATGTTGGTGGTAGCTAGCCAAAGCGAAACGGCGCAGGTACATTCGTCTCAACACGCCGGACATGCGTGACAAAAACAAAAACAATGACGCCCACGGAGTAATTATGACGAGCCGCCTGCTTGCCATATCGCTGATCGCCCTTCTCTCGCTTGGCGCTAACGCCGCCACTTCCGCCCCCAATCCTGCTGCCGGGTCCGACAACCTGCTGAAGCTGCACCAGTTGCGTCTGGCTGCGCAGAAAAGCCTCGGCGACTTCTACATGTACAACAGCATGGATGGCGATCAGCGCTACGCGCGGCAGATCGAAGACTCCGTGCAAGGCGCCAATGCCCGTCTCGCGGAAATAACCAACCTGCCCGGTGAAGCCTCCAAGGCCATGGGCGCCCAGCTCAAACAGCAACTCACGGCCTATGAAGCCGAGCTGCAAAGCCTGATCACGGCGATGAAAACCCAGGGGTTTACCGAATTGCAGCCAGTGGCTGACCTGGCCACCCGCAACCAGCAGCTGATGGCCCTGAGCAATGAGCTGTACGCCAAGATCCAGCAGGAAAGCGGCCAGATCGTGCCGCCCATGACCCAACAGAGCCGCGAGCAAAGTCTGCTGATGCAGGCCATCGCCGTGGACTATGCTTCGCGCAGTGCGTCGGTGGGCGGCACCTTTATTGGCAGCGCCGCGGGGGATGAGAAAACCATCGAGGATCTGGTCAGCCAGTTTGCCGGCCAGCTCACCACGCTGGAGAAAGCGCCGCAAAACACCGCGCAGATCAAAGAGTCACTGAACGGCATCAACACCAAGTGGCGCTATATCGAAAAATCGCTGAAGAACTACAACGAGAACTCGGTACCTTTCGTAGTCAGCAAATACTCGGATAGCATCATCGACGGTTTGGAAGGGGTTTCGGCGCAGTATCTGGCTGCCAAGCTTTGACCGACCCAACAGCATTTCCGGCCTGCCTGGCCAACCCCGGCCCGATTAACTCGGGCCTTTTTATGTGCGGCCGCTGGCCCCGTAGGAGCGAGCTTGCTCGCGAACCGTGCAAACGGGATTTACCACCGGGGTTTGCAGGGTTCGCCAGCAAGCTGGCTCCTACGACACTCGATGCGTTACGCCAGCGCTTTCAGCACAGCTGCCACCGGCTCAAGGCTCTGCGCCTCGCCCCGCTCGCCCCAGCACAGCGCCAGCATCTGCTTGCTCGCTTCGACCTTGTAAACGTCGGCCGGCAACGTTTGCAGGTGCGGCAGCAACGCGGCGTCGGTGCACGGCTCGCGCCATTGGTTGACCCACTGCCCGGCACTCGGCTGCCAGTAACACCAACTGTCTTCGGCACCTTTGCGCCGCGCGCGGTGGTATTGCGGGCATGGGCTGGGCGGCTCGCCCATCCAGTGTGGCCACTCCTGGCGCGACAGCTGCATACCCAGGCCCTGGCTACGCGCCGCCATACGGATGGCCATGCGCCCCTGCTGGCGGCGCGAAGGCCGCAGCCAGGCCAGCGGGCTGAGCACAACGGCAGTGAGCAGTAATACGATCCACACGGTCATAAGAAGAGTTCCACCCCATAAAAGGCTGCATATAGCCAACAATCACAGCCATACTTTGATCATTCGTCTCAGGAGGAGTACCACCATGATCTATCAGCACATCCTGGTTGCCCTGGATCTATCCGAAGAATGCGACCCCGTGATGAAGCGCGCTTACGCCCTGGCCACGGCCAGCAGCGCCAAGCTGTCGCTGGTGCATATCGTCGAACCCATGGCCATGGCCTTTGGCGGCGATGTACCCATGGACCTCTCCACCCTGCAACAACAGCAATTCGAACAAGCCCGCGAACGCCTGGACAGCTACTCGGCCAAATATCCGGAGCTGGGTGCCGACACCCGCCACCTGGTCTACGGCCAACCCCGCCAGGAAATCCACCGCCTCGCCGCCGAGCAAGGCTGCGATCTGATCGTGGTCGGCAGCCATGGCCGCCACGGCCTGGCATTACTGCTGGGCTCTACCGCCAATGACGTGCTGCACGGCGCACCGTGTGATGTGCTGGCCGTGCGGCTGAAGAAACCCGAGTAACCCGGCCTTTACACCGTCATCCCCGCGCAGGCGGGGATGACGGTTTTTTCTATTTCTCCGGCAAATCACCGGCACTCATCACCATGGGCCGAATCTTCTGCAACTGGGTTTCCAGCGAGTGGGTGATGCTGGTGCTCATCGAGAAGAAAGTCAGGAATGCCTTGAGATTCGAGTCGCCTTCACAGACATCGTGAATACGCTGCCAGAACGCCTGGTTGACCAGCTGCAATTGCTGGAACAGGCGAACCAGGCCTTTAAGCTCCCAGTCAGCATGCCGCCCTTCGCGGAAGTTGAAGTACTGGCGCGACAGGTACAAGGAAACCACCCGCAGGATAAATTCCTGGTTATTGGCAAATGGCAGATGGTTAAACGCCATCGGCTTGAGCTTGCTCAGCATCGGGCAGGCGCTGGTCGGCATGATCAGGCCGAGCAAGGCGCGCAAGCCCTCCTCCAGGCCCGCCTGCTTGCTGTACTCACGCTCAGGCGTACGCACCCAGAAGTGCGCCTTCTGGAACGCCGGCAGGCCCTGAAAATCTTCAATCACCCGGTGCAGGTCCACCGCCGCCGGGCAATGGCTGTATTGCTCGCGTTTCAGCGGGCAGTTGCTGCACTGGTGATACTCCAACCGCGTCCAGGCCGGCGCCAACAGCGCCCGTTCCTGGTCATATTCGCGGTCGAGCTCGATGCGATAGCCAAACTCATGACTATCGTCGAGCGAAATGCGGTACTCGATGGCCATTCAGCTCTCCGCCAGGCGAATCAGTCGCCCAGCTCCGTCAGTCGTCCAGCTCTGCCCAACGCTCCAGCAGGGCGTCCAGCTCTTGTTGCGCGGAGTCCAGCAGGGCCAGCACCGCCGCGGTTTCCGCCGCCGGACGCTGATAAAAAGTCGGCCCGGCAATTTCTTCATTCAACTCGGCGATCTTGGCTTCCTGGGCCTCCATCAGGCCCGGCAGCGCTTCCAGCTCGCGTTGCAGCTTGTAGCTGAGTTTTTTCTTTGCCACTGGAATCTCGGCAGGCTCCACCGCAGCAACTGCCGCGACCGGCGCTGGCGCGGTGGTTTCCGGCTTGCCGGATTTACTCTCGCCTACACCCAGCAAGCGCGGCGAACCGCCTTGGCGCAGCCAGTCCTGGTAACCACCGACGTACTCGCGCACCACGCCTTCACCTTCAAACACCAGGGTGCTGGTAACCACGTTGTCGAGGAAGGCCCGGTCGTGGCTGACCATCAGCACGGTGCCAGCGAAGTTGGACAGCACCTCTTCCAGCAGTTCGAGGGTTTCCACATCCAGGTCGTTGGTCGGTTCGTCCAGCACCAGCAGGTTGGCCGGCTTGCTGAATAGCTTAGCCAGCAACAGACGGGCACGCTCACCACCGGACAGCGCTTTGACCGGCGTCCGCGCACGCTGCGGGCTGAACAGGAAGTCGCCGAGGTAGCTGAGTACATGGCGGTTCTGGCCGTCGATTTCGATAAAGTCGCGGCCTTCGGCGACGTTGTCGATCACGGTTTTTTCCAGGTCCAGCTGATGGCGCAACTGGTCGAAGTAGGCCACTTCCAGACGGGTGCCGACTTCCACGGTGCCCTGGGTGGGCTTGAGGTTATCCAGCATCAATTTCAGCAGCGTGGTCTTGCCGGTGCCGTTGGCGCCCAAGAGGCCGATACGGTCCTGGCGCTGCAGCACCATGGAGAAATCCTTGATCAGGGTCGGGCCGCCCGGGTGGGCGAAGCTGACGTTCTCCAGCACCATCACCTGCTTGCCGGACTTCTCCGAAGTTTCCAGCTGGATATTGGCCTTGCCGGTGCGCTCACGCCGCTCGCTGCGCTCAACGCGCAAGGCTTTCAAGGCGCGCACGCGGCCTTCGTTACGGGTACGGCGGGCCTTGATGCCCTGGCGAATCCACACTTCTTCCTGGGCCAGGCGCTTGTCGAACAGGGCGTTGGCGGTTTCTTCCGCCGCCAGGGCCTGTTCCTTGTGCACCAGGAAGCTGGCGTAGTCGCCGTTCCAGTCGATCAGGCCGCCGCGAACCAGGGAGCTCACCCGTGGGACGAGTCGTCGTCGATGTGATGCCCAAGCCGGAGATCCTCGACCC
>JBCECW010000298.1:0-4803 GCA_039207785.1 Pseudomonas sp.
CCCTGTGGAAGGGCGACTGCTTTGTCTTCGATAACCGCGTCACCGTGCGCCACGACTTGAGCGAAGGCGAGTACGACCAGTGCCACGCCTGCCGCATTCCGATTTCCGTGGCCGACCGTGAGTCGCCGCACTATGTGCCGGGCGTCAGTTGCCCGCATTGCTGGGACTGCCTCAGCGAGAAAACCCGTGCCGGTGCGCGCGAGCGGCAAAAGCAGATCGAACTGGCCAAAGCCCGCAACCAACCCCATCCTTTGGGCTATAACCCGCGCGACAAACAGCGCGACTAACGCCTTTTCCCCTCGTTCCTCCGGCCATGGAGCCTAAGCATGCAAGCGCGTCTGATCTATGTGATGGACCCGATGTGTTCCTGGTGCTGGGGCTTTGCGCCAGTGTTCGATGCCCTGGCGCAGCAGGCGCAGGCGGCTGGCGTCAGTAGCCACCTGGTGGCCGGCGGTTTGCGCGCCGGCACCGCGGCGGCGCTGGAGCCGACCACCAAGCGCTATATCCTCGAACACTGGCAGGCGGTGCACGACAGCACCGGCCAGCCGTTTACCTTCGAGGGCGCCTTGGCCGATGGTTTTGTCTATGACACCGAGCCGGCCTGCCGCGCCCTGGTAGTGGCCCGGCGCCTGGATGCCGATAGCGTCTGGCCGCTGGTGCAACTGATTCAGCAGGCCTTCTACGTGGGCAATCGCGATGTCACCCAGGCCGCCGTGCTGGTGGAACTGGCGGAGCAGGCCGGGTTGCCGCGTATCGAGTTTGCCGCCGCGTTCGACAGCGCCACCGAACTGGCCGCCACCGCCGCCGATTTCGAATGGGTACAGAACCTCGGTATCGCCGGTTTCCCCACCGTACTGGCCGAGCACAATGGCCAACTGGCCTTGCTCACCAATGGCTATCAACCGTTGGAACAACTGGCGCCACTGCTGGCGCGCTGGCTGGAACACAGCGCCCATGCTTGATCGCTTGAGCTGGAGCGAAATCCGCCGCCTGGCCCTGCGCCATAAGAAGTCGTTGCTGCTCGCCAACCTGGTCGCCGTGCTGGCCACCCTGTGCAGCGTGCCCATTCCCTTGCTGCTGCCGTTGCTGGTGGATGAAGTGCTGCTCAAGCAGGGCGATGCGGCGCTCAAGGTGATGAACAACTTTCTGCCGGCGGGCTGGCAGACGGCGGTGGGCTATATCGGCCTGATGGTGGCGCTGACCTTGCTGCTACGCGCCAGCGCCCTGGTATTCAACGTGTTGCAAGCGCGGCTGTTTGCGCGGCTGTCCAAAGATATCGTCTACCGCATTCGCGTGCGGCTGATCGAGCGCCTCAAGCGTATTTCCCTCGGCGAATACGAAAGCCTGGGCAGCGGCACGGTGACCACCCACCTGGTCACCGACCTCGACACCCTGGATAAATTTGTCGGCGAAACCCTGAGCCGCTTTTTAGTGGCGATGCTGACCTTGACCGGCACCGCCGGCATCTTGCTGTGGATGCACTGGAAGCTGGCGCTGCTGATCCTGCTGTTTAACCCGGTGGTGGTGTACGCCACGGTGCAACTGGGCAAACGGGTAAAAAACCTCAAGAAGCTGGAAAACGACAGCACCTCGCGCTTTACCCAGGCACTTAGCGAAACCCTGGAAGCCATTCAGGAAGTACGCGCCGGCAACCGCCAGGGCTACTTCCTCGGCCGCCTGGGCCTGCGTGCCCAGGAAGTGCGCGACTACGCCGTGGCGTCGCAGTGGAAAAGCGATGCCTCCAGTCGCGCCAGTGGCCTGCTGTTCCAGTTCGGCATTGATATCTTCCGCGCCGCCGCCATGCTCACCGTGCTGTTCTCCGATCTGTCGATCGGGCAGATGCTCGCGGTGTTCAGTTACCTGTGGTTTATGATTGGCCCGGTCGAGCAGTTGCTGAATCTGCAATACGCCTACTACGCCGCTGGCGGTGCGCTAACCCGCATCAACCAGCTGCTGGCGCGCGCCGATGAACCGCAGTACGCCGGTGGCGCCAACCCGTTCGCCGGCCAGCCGACTGTCGGCCTGGAAGTGCGCGGCCTGAGCTTTGCCTATAACGACGAACCGGTGCTCGACGGCCTGAACCTGCGGATTTCCCCCGGTGAAAAGGTCGCCATTGTCGGTGCCAGTGGCGGCGGCAAAAGCACCCTGGTGCAGTTGCTCCTGGGGCTCTATACCGCCCAGGCCGGCAGCATTCGCTACGGCGCCAGCAGCCTGGAAGAGATCGGCCTGGATACCGTGCGCGAGCATGTGGCGGTGGTGCTGCAACACCCGGCGCTGTTCAACGACACGGTGCGTGCCAACCTGACCATGGGCCGCGAGCGCAGCGACGACGCCTGCTGGCGCGCCCTGGAAATCGCCCAGCTGGCCCATACCATCCAGGCCTTGCCCAAAGGGCTGGACAGCATTGTCGGGCGTTCGGGCGTGCGTTTGTCCGGCGGCCAGCGCCAGCGTTTGGCGATTGCCCGGATGGTGCTGGCCGAACCCAGCGTGGTGATTCTCGACGAAGCCACCTCGGCCCTGGATGCCGCCACCGAGTACGCCCTGCACCAGGCCCTGGGGCAGTTTCTACAAGGCCGCACCACGCTGATCATTGCCCATAGGCTTTCGGCGGTTAAGCAAGCGGATCGGGTGCTGGTATTTGACGGCGGCAAGATTGCCGAGGATGGCGGGCATCAGGACCTGATTGCCGAGGGTGGGCTTTACGCCAAGTTATACGGCCATTTGCAGCATTGAGTTTTGGTGCGCGAAGCGCACCCTACGGCCACTCCAACCGCAACTGACTATGAAACTCCCGCTCAACCCCCGAGAGCGGGTCGGTAAAGCGCAAACTCTGCGCCAGCAGCTTTAGCGGCTTGCTGTAGTCATCCACCGCGTCCGCAATCAGCTGCGGGTAGAACGGGTCATTGCAAATTCCAGCCCCCAGCGCCGCCAAATGCAGGCGTAGCTGATGCTTCTTGCCCGTCACCGGGTACAACCCATACCGCCATAAC
This sequence comes from Pseudomonas sp., assembly GCA_039207785.1. Classification (GTDB taxonomy): domain Bacteria; phylum Pseudomonadota; class Gammaproteobacteria; order Pseudomonadales; family Pseudomonadaceae; genus Aquipseudomonas. The sequence continues at coordinate 2,991 of JBCECW010000298.1, forward strand.
TCGCCATTGCGCTCGCGCACCTCCATCAGCGTTTCGCTATTGGCGGCGCCTTCGCCTTCTTTCATCAAAAAGAACGGCTCACCCGCCACCATGCGGCTCTTGTGCAGGTGCGGGAACTGTACGTGGGGCAGGGCAGGGGCAATGGCTTCGTAGGTTTTATGCATGCTGCGCTCGGCAAACATGCGCTGGTAGGCGGCGCGGGTATGCGGCTGGCGCGAAAACAACACCAGCCCGGCAGTCAGGCGGTCGATCCGGTGCAGCGGCACCAGGTCGTGGCTGTCGAAGCGTTTGCTCAGGCGCGCCAGCAGGGTTTGTTCGACGTATTCACCAGCCGGGGTTACCGCGAGAAAGTGCGGCTTGTCAGCGACGATCAGGTGCTCATCGGCATACAGCACGGTTTCGTAAAAGGGCACCGGCGTTTCATTGGGCACTTCGCGAAAGTAATAAATGCGCAGGCCTTGTTTGTACGGGTGGTCGAGGGCGATGGGCTGCTCATGCTCATCCAGCACCTTGCCTTCGCGGATACGCTGCTGCCAGGTGTCGCGGCTGATCGCCGGGAAGTGCGCGCACAGGCATTCCAATACCGTGGGCCAGGGGCCGGCGGGGAGGTAGAGGGTGCTGCGGCGGGTGGGCAGGGGCATGGCGACGGACCGGAAAATAAGGCGAGCGATTCTACCGTAGGTGTTCGCCGGAAGAACGCTTGGTGCGCGGAGCACACCCTACGAGAACACCGATTTTTCGTAGATATACGCCAAACCCGTAGGGTGCGCTCCGCGCACCAGCACACGCAGTTAAACGTCAGTTTTCCTGCGCGCGATAAGCCCCCGGCGTCAGCCCGGTCCACTTTTTAAAGGCGCGGTGAAACGCCGACGGCTCGGAAAAGCCCAACTGCTCGGCAATATCCTGGATCGCCAGGTTGTCGCGCCCCAGGTGGTAAATGGCCAGGTCGCGGCGCAAATGGTCTTTGAGTTCCTGAAAGCTCGAGCCTTCTTCGCGCAGATGCCGGCGCAAGGTTTGTGGGCTGATATGCAGTTGCTGCGCCACGGCTTCCAGGTCCGGCCAGTTGGCGCAGTCACGGCCGAGCAAGCGGCGGATCTGGCTGATCAGGCTGTCGCCACCATCGGGGCGGGCCAGCAGATCGGCAGGGGAGTGTTCGAGAAAGTGCTTGAGCGTGCGCTCGTCCTGCAGCAACGGCATGGCCAGGTAGCGCGCCTGGAACAGCAGGCTGGTGCTGCCGGCGGCAAAACGCCGAGGGTTGGGAAACAGCAAATCGTACTCGGCGCTGTGGGGTGGTTCGGCATGGCGAAAAGTGGCTTCTTCCAGGCGAATACGCTGGCCGATCAGCCAACTGGCCAGGCGATGCCAGATCACCAGCAGGCTTTCCACCAGGAAGTGGTCCGGGTCGATCAGGGTCGAGTCATCGACCGTCAGCCGCGCCCAGTCGCCTTCGCGGCTCAGGGTGATCTTCGGTGCGTCATCGAACAGGCTGTAGAACAGGGTCCCGCGCAGCAGGGCTTTTTCCAGGGTGTGGCAGTGGATCAGGGCGTAGCACATCATCGCGAAGGTGCCGGGCTTGCTGGTGCGGCGGCCAAAGCCCATGTACTCGTCGGCCAGCGTTTCCCACAGCAATTGCATCAAGCGAGCGAATTGTTCCGGCGCCACCCGCGCGCGCGGTTCGTCCAGCAACGCCGGCTGGATATTCACTTCGCGCAGCAAGGCCGTGCAGTCCACGCCCTGGCGTTCGGCACCGCGCAGGGCGGCTCGGACGAAATGGCTGGCGATGGTGCGTTCACGCATGGGCTGGGCTCGGCAG
>JBCECW010000298.1:4813-5547 GCA_039207785.1 Pseudomonas sp.
AAAAGGGCTGGCCGATGGTAAGAGGCAGGGCCGGCAGGGAACAAGCACCTTGCCGGCAACTATGCTTTTTACTGGGTGCGGCGGGGGATATCCGCCAGTGCTTGGCGGAAACCCGCCAAATAACGCGCCGTTTTGCTCGGGGTTTGTTTTTAAGCTATTGAATTTAAAAGGATTTATAAGAATTTCGCAGGGTGGCATGACCTCTGCAATAAGCGCTGCAGGCCTGCGCGGACTTACCCAGACGCACGCAGGCTGGCCAACAACAAAAATCCCTCCGGTCAAGGAGGGTTAGCGCACAGGCAGCGCGTGCATCCGGAGTGATGCCGTGCGGTCGTTGAGGAACATGCCATGACCCGCAAACCGTTCTACAAGGTTCTTTATGTTCAGGTGCTGATCGCCATTGCGATCGGTGTATTGCTTGGGCACTTCTACCCAGACACCGCCGTTGCCCTCAAGCCGCTTGGCGACGGGTTCGTCAAACTGATCAAGATGATCATCGCCCCCATCATTTTCTGCACCGTGGTCACCGGTATCGCCGGTATGCAGAGCATGAAGGCCGTGGGCAAGACTGGCGGCTACGCGCTGCTCTACTTCGAAATCGTTTCCACCATCGCCCTGCTGATTGGCCTGTTCGTGGTCAATATCGTGCAGCCAGGCGTGGGCATGCATATCGACCCGGCATCGCTGGATACCTCGGGTATCGCTGCCTATGCCGCTGCCGGTGAAAAACAAAG
>JBCECW010000299.1:0-5541 GCA_039207785.1 Pseudomonas sp.
CGATCTGTCGCAGAAGATCGACCCCTATCTGCGCCCGATCTACGACGCGCTCTACGAAATGCTCGGCTTCGAACAGGTGGCCAAGCTGATCGAGAAACAGGTGATCGAGGTGGCCCCGCTGGCCTATATGCGCGGCCGCACCCTTAATAACAGCTTCATCATTCTGGACGAGAGTCAGAACACCACCCTCGAGCAGATGAAGATGTTCCTTACCCGTATCGGCTTTGGCTCCACGGCCGTGATCACCGGTGATATCACCCAGGTCGACCTGCCACGCGGCACCAAGTCGGGCCTGACCCACGTGATCGAAGTCTTGAAGGACGTGCCGGGCATTTCCTTTACCCACTTCCTGTCCAAGGACGTGGTGCGCCACCCGCTGGTGCAGCGCATTGTCGAGGCGTACGAGAAGTTCGACAGCGACGCCGAGGCCAAAGCCAAGGCCCGTCGCGAGCAGCAGGCCAGCGACACGGACGCCGGCAATGCTTGAGCTTGATCTGCAAAACGCCAGCAGCGCCGCCAGCCCCAGCGAAGCCCAGTTCCGCCAGTGGTGCACACTGGCGCTGCGCCAACGCACGGCCGACTCGGAGCTGACCATTCGCCTGGTCGACGAAGCCGAAGCGCGCGAACTCAACCACACCTACCGGCAAAAAGACTACGCCACCAATGTGCTGTCTTTTCCCGCCGACGTGCCCGATGAATTACTCGATATCCCGTTGCTGGGCGATCTGGTGATCTGCGTGCAGGTGGTGGCCCATGAAGCCGCCGAACAAGGCAAAAGCCTGGAAGCCCACTGGGCGCACCTGGTGATTCACGGCTGCCTGCATCTATTGGGCTACGACCATATCGACGATGACGAAGCCGTCGAGATGGAAACCTTGGAACAACAATTGCTCGCTGAACTGGGTCACCCCGACCCTTACGCCAGCGACGAATAAGCCTGGTTTTCAGGCACCAGAAAGGAACACTGAGTAAACAGCATGAGCGAAGACCGATCGAGCAGCGGGCAAAAATCCTGGTTAGGCAAAATCACCCAGGCTTTTGCCCATGAGCCGAAGAACCGTGGGGAGCTGCTGGAGCTCCTGCGCGAAGCCCATCAGAACAAACTCCTGGACAGCGAAGCGCTGGCCATTGTCGAAGGCGCCATCCAGGTCGCCGACCTGCAGGTTCGCGACATCATGGTGCCGCGCTCGCAGATGGTCAGCATCAAGGCGGGCCTTACCCCCCAGGAGCTGATCCCGGCCATCACCGAGTCCGCCCACTCGCGCTACCCGGTGATCGGCGAAAGCCTGGACGACGTGATCGGCGTGCTGCTGGCCAAAGACCTGCTGCCACTGGTGCTGCAAGACCCCAACCAGCCATTCAACATCAAAGACATGCTGCGCCCGGCCACCTTCGTGCCCGAGTCCAAGCGCCTGAACGTGCTGCTGCGTGAATTCCGCGCCAACCATAACCATATGGCCATCGTCATCGACGAATACGGCGGTGTGGCGGGCCTGGTGACCATCGAAGACGTGCTGGAACAGATCGTTGGCGATATCGAAGACGAGCACGACGTCGAGGAAGACAGCTATATCAAGCCGCTGCCCAGTGGCGATTTCCTGATCAAGGCGCTGACGCCGATCGACGCTTTTAACGAGTCGTTCGACAGTGAATTCACCGACGACGAGTTTCATACCGTCGGTGGTCTGGTGATGAGCGCGTTCGGCCATCTGCCAAAACGCAACGAAATTGCCGAAATCGGCGACTTCCGTTTCCGCGTTCTAAGCGCCGACAGCCGTCGTATCCACCTGCTGCGCCTGACCCGTATCGACCGCTAACATCACTCCGCAGGTTGGGCTGCAAAGCCCAACATTGCGCGCACGGCCTCACCAGATCGACAGGACCTTCATGAAGCGGATTTCTTCCAGCGGTTGGCTCGGCAACCTCGTAGCACTCGCCGCCGGCGCCATCACCCCCCTCTTCCTCGCCCCCTTCGATATCTGGCCGCTGGCCATTGTGTCGCTCGCCCTGTTCTACCTCGGCCTGCGCGACCTGACGCCACGCCAGGCCCTGGGCCGTGGCTGGTGCTTTGGCTTTGGCCTGTTTGTGGCGGGCACCAGCTGGATCTACGTGAGCATCCACGACTACGGCGCCGCCCCGGCACCGCTGGCGTTGTTCCTTACCCTCGGCTTTTGCGCCTGCGTCGCCTGGTTCTTTGCCCTGCCGGCCTTTATCTGGGCGCGCTGGTTGCGCCGCGTCGAGGCGCCACTGGCCGACGCCCTGGCCTTTGCCGCGTTGTGGTTGGCCCAGGAAGCGTTTCGCGGCTGGTTTCTCACCGGGTTCCCCTGGCTGTATGCCGGCTATAGCCAACTCGACGGACCGCTAAGCGGCCTGGCGCCGCTGGGTGGCATGTGGCTGATTTCCTTTGTCCTGGCGCTGACCGCCGCGCTGTTGATCAACCTGCCACGCCTGGGCCAGCGCAAAGCCTTTCTCGCCGCCGGTGTGGCGCTCTTGCTGGCGCCCTGGGTGTTGGCCCTGGGCCTAAAAAACCATGCCTGGACCACCCCCGCCGGCGCACCGCTGAAAGTGGCGGCGATCCAGGGCAATGTGGCGCAGGAAATGAAGTGGAACCCTGAACACCTTAATGCCCAGCTGGGTCTGTACCGCGATATGACCTTTAGCGCCAAGCCGGTGGACCTGATCGTCTGGCCGGAAACCGCGGTGCCGATTCTCAAGGAATTCGCCGAGGGCTACCTGAACGTGATGGGTCGCTTTGCCAATGACCGCCAGGCCACCCTGATCACCGGCGTACCGGTACGCGAAACCAATGCCCAGGGTGAAAAACGCTACTACAACGGCATTACCGTGGTCGGCCAAGGCAGCGGCACCTACCTGAAACAGAAACTGGTGCCCTTTGGCGAATACGTGCCCCTGCAGGATCTGCTACGTGGGCTGATCGCCTTTTTCGACCTGCCGATGTCCGACTTCGCTCGCGGCCCGGCCAACCAGGCGCTACTGGAAGCCAAGGGCTACAAGGTGGCGCCGTTTATCTGCTACGAAGTGGTGTACCCGGAGTTTGCCGCCGGCCTGTCGGCGCAAAGCCAGCTGCTGCTGACGGTGAGCAACGACACCTGGTTTGGCACCTCCATCGGCCCGTTGCAGCATTTGCAGATGGCGCAGATGCGCGCGCTGGAAGCTGGCCGCTGGATGATCCGCGCCACCAACAATGGCGTCACCGGGCTGATCGACCCGTTCGGCCATATCACCACGCAGATCCCTCAATTCGAACAAGGCGTGCTGTATGGCGAAGTGGTGCCGATGCAACAGCTCACGCCATACCTGCAATGGCGCTCATGGCCGCTGGTGATCGTCTGTTTCCTGCTGTTTGGCTGGGCGTTGCTGGCCAGCCGTATTGCCAAAACCGTTTAGTCGGTGCGCGGAGCGCACCCTACGGCCTTGGCGTAAACGAGGCGCTTGGATACGCCTCGGTATCGTAGGGTCGCCGGTCCGCGTTCGGCCGCGCACCGGGGCTACCGATAAAACAACGGATAGGCAATCTGCCCCGCCACCTCGTTGAGCAACATCCCGGTCTGCCACATGCTTTTGCTTTCCGGCAGCCAGCCGCCCAGGGGCCGCAGGTTAGGTACGCCGATAAAGCCCACCGGCGCCGCCACCACCTCGAACCCGGCGCGCTCGAAACACCAGCGTGAGCGCGGCATATGCGCCGCGTGCGTCACCAGCAGCACCCGGCGAATACCTTCCTTTTGCAGCATCTGCGCGCTGAGCTCGGCGTTTTCCAGGGTGGTGCGGCTGCGGCCTTCCTGCCAGCGCACGGGCACCTGGAAGTCGTTGACCATCACATCGGCCATCAACTGCGCCTCGCTGATCGGTTCGTCATAGGGTGAACCGCCGCTGATCAACACCGGCAAGCCACTGCTTCTGGCCAACCGCGCGGCATAACGCAAGCGCTCCACGGCCAGTTGGCTGGCCTGGTCGCCGCCCCAGGCGGGGTCATCGCGCTCGCGACCCGCGCCCAGCACCACGATGGCATCGACACGCTGGGGCAGGCTGGCGATCTGTTCCGGCGTCAATGCCGGCTCGCGCTCGACGACGTGCGCCAGGTTTTCCACCGCGATCGGCAAGCTACTGACCCACAGCCCGCCAAAGCCCAGAACGAAACAGGCCAGTGCTATCCGCGGCATGCGCCGGCGTAACCACCAGGCCAGCAATAGCAGGACAAACAGGCAGCCCGGCGGCAGCAACAGTTGTTTGAATAAATAGCGCAGAACCATCGAGCACCTCCCAAGGTGCCCGAAGCCTACCGGGGTTTGGAGGCGCGGAACAGCTGCGAGCCGCAGGCGCTACACGGCTGCACGCCCTCGCCGGGGCGCCAGAAGGCCACACTGCCACACAGGGCGCAGAGCAGTTTTTGCCGATGGCGAGCCACGCCTCGGGTCCTGGGTATCTTGGCGATATGCAGGGAGCGTGGTGCCTTGATGGTGGGGGCGGGGCTTTGTTCGATCAGGGCCAGTTCCTTGGCCGCTGCGTGCCAGCCGCGCAGCCAGTGCAGGTCGCGGTCCAGGTAGGCGCGGATCAATTCCAGTTCGGCGGGGCTCAAGCCGCGCAGCTCCAACTCTTGCGGGGTCTTGTTCTGCCAGCGGCTATCGCTGTCGGCTTCATCCAGCGCTATGGCAAGCCGATGCAGCAGGCGCTCGTACAGACCTCCCTGTGCCTCTTCGTGCCGTAACTCTGCCATCTGCAACCTCGGAAGCCTCGTGTCGTGGGTCTTCCTGCAAGCATAGTTTCAGCCCTGCAACGAGCCGGCTGCTGCGACCAACGGCGACGGCCCAGGCGACAGGCGTAGGCGCAATCAGGGTTTCCCTGCTCCTAGGTGGGTCATGTATGCTACGGCGTTCTTCGCAACGTCCATTTTCCAGTCCAAAAGTAGCCATGCACGAACACTATCAGCCCCGTGAAACCGAAGCCGCCGCGCAAACCTACTGGGACGAGCAGAAGTCCTTCGTAGTCAGTGAACAACCAGGCAAAGACACCTTCTATTGCCTGTCGATGTTCCCCTACCCCAGCGGCAAGCTGCACATGGGCCATGTGCGCAACTACACCATTGGCGACGTGATTGCCCGCTACCAGCGCATGCAAGGCAAGAACGTGCTGCAGCCCATGGGCTGGGATGCGTTCGGTATGCCGGCGGAAAACGCCGCGATGAAAAACAACGTCGCGCCCGCAAAATGGACCTACGAAAACATCGCCTACATGAAGAGCCAGCTGAAAAGCCTGGGCCTGGCGGTGGACTGGACGCGCGAAGTCACCACCTGCAAACCGGACTACTACCGCTGGGAACAATGGCTGTTCACCCAGCTGTTCGAAAAGGGCGTGATCTACCGCAAGAACGGTACCGTGAACTGGGACCCGATCGACCAGACCGTACTGGCCAACGAGCAGGTCATCGACGGCCGCGGCTGGCGTTCCGGCGCGGTGATCGAGAAGCGCGAGATCCCCATGTACTACTTCAAGATCACCGCCTACGCGGATGAACTCCTGAGT
>JBCECW010000300.1:0-5539 GCA_039207785.1 Pseudomonas sp.
GGACACGACAATATGGAAGAGGTCCAGACAACCGGCATCGAGAAAGGCCGAGAGAAAGGCGGCCAGCGCGCAAAAGGTCAGTGCCAGTGCCGCTTTCGATTGCACCCCCAGCAGCAGCTTGGAGAACACCAGAAGCAGCAGGTCTTTCATAAAGTAGATGCCGGCGACCATAAACATCAGCAGCAGGATCACCGGAAAGTTGTGCACCAGTTCCTCGTAGAGCGCCTGCGGCGTGGCCATGTTCAGCAACAGCGCTTCGAGTACCAGCAGGCCGCCGGGCTGCAACGGGTAGCATTTGAGGGCCATGCCCAGGGTGAAGATAAATTCACCCACCAGCAGCCAGCCGGCCACCACCGGGCCGAGGGTCCACAAGACCAGTGGGTTTAGCAGCAGGAAGGCGAGGATGCACAGCTTGTAGCTGCGCGGCGATTGCCCGAGGAAGTTGCGGCCAAAGGCGTGGGCGAGCGAGGTGGACATGGTGCGACGGACCTTATGCGAGGAGCTGGCAAGATGCCATGCAGATCAAGCGTTTAACGGCTTTACTGGAGCCACGGTGTGAAGACCGGCAGCGTGGTCTGCGTCACACCAACGCCATCGACTTTTATGACGCGCTTGTTATAGTTGCCCGGTTTTATTCATAACAACATTCTATGCACGCTCGTGCAGCAGAAGAGGGGCCAAGATGTCTGCCTATAAAGCGTTCCGTGTAGAACTGGCCGACAAGATCGCCCATGTGGTGATTAACCGTCCAGAAAAAGTCAACGCCATGAATGCGGACTTCTGGACCGAAATCGTGGAAATCTTCAACTGGATCGACACCAACGACGAAGTGCGTGTGGTGGTCATTTCCGGTGCCGGTAAACATTTCTCCTCGGGCATCGACCTGATGATGCTGGCCCAGGTCGGCAACCAGCTGGGTAAAGACCCAGGCCGCAACGCCGACGTACTGCGGCGCAAGATTCTCGAACTGCAAGCCTCGTTCAATGCCGTGGACGCCTGCCGCAAGCCGGTGTTGGCGGCCATCCAGGGCTACTGCCTGGGCGGCGCCATCGACCTGATCAGCGCCTGCGACATGCGTTATTCCACCCTCGATGCACAGTTTTCCATCAAGGAAATCGACATGGGCATGGATGCCGATGTCGGCACCTTGCAGCGCCTGCCGCGCATTATCGGTGACGGCATGATGCGTGAGCTGGCCTACACCGGCCGCACCATCGGCGGCGAAGAAGCGCGCAGCATCGGCCTGGTCAACCGCACTTATGTAGACGAAGCCGCGCTGCTGGATGGCGTATTCGGTATTGCCCGCGAAATCGCCAGCAAATCGCCAATCGCCGTGCGTGGCACCAAGAAAATGATCGGCTATATGCGTGACCATCGCGTCGACGATGGCCTGGAGTACGTGGCCGTGTGGAACGCCAATATGCTGCAGTCGCCGGATTTGCGCATTGCCATGGCCGCGCATATGAGCAAGCAAAAGCCGGAATTCGCAGACTGATGCGAGCGGATTTCTCACTGGCGCGGGAGGCGCAGTAGGCCATGGTGTCTGGAGCCACATCCCTGAGTTTGGTGCGCGACGAGCTGTTCGCCACCATGGAAGAGGCGGAGCTGAGCCTTGAGCAGTTTATTGCCGAGCGCAACAACGGCAGCCTGCTGCAACAAGCGGTGGAATACCTGCAGCAGATTCGCGGCACGCTCAATCTGATTGAGCTGGCCGGTGCCGAATTGCTCGCCCAGGAAGTGCTGGAGCAGGCCACCGATATTCCCGAAGGCGCCAGTGAAGAGCGCGATGTGCAATTGTCGGCGCTGAACAACGCCCTGCACGTACTGCGCCGTTACCTGGAAAACGTCGAGATGCACCGCCAGGAGCTGCCCGAGCTGCTGCTGCCGGCGATCAACGATTTGCGCGCGGCGGGCAACCAGCCGCCGCTGCCAGAGAGTTTTTTCTTTAGCGCGCGCCTGGACCAGAACCGCCCGCAAAGCGGGGCGGCGGTGGATGTCAGCGCCCATGCCGCCGACCTGCGCCGTTTGCGTCAGATGTACCAGGTGGGCCTGCTCGGCTTTATCCGCGAAGACGGCCCGCAGGCCGGGCTCAAGTTGATGGGCCGTGCGCTGACGCGCCTGGACAGCCTCTTCGCCAACCAGCCGCGCGGGCGCTTGTGCTGGATTGGTGCGGCGGCGCTGGAGGCCCAGGTCGACGGCCAGTTGCTGCCACGTAAAGCGCGCAAGCAACTGTTCGCCCGCATCGACCGCGAGCTCAAGCAACTGCTCGGCAATGCCAGCTACGAAGCGCCGCGCAATCTGCTCAAGGAGCTGCTCTATCTGGTGGCCCTGGCCGATAGTCGTGGCCCGCTGGCGACCGACGTGCGCGAGGTCTTCGCCCTTACCGCGTTGCCCTTTACCGACCAGTTGCTCGAAGAAGAATCGCAATTGCTGGCCGGCCCTGGCCGTTCGGTGATGCGTTCGTTGTCGTCGGCCATCCGCGAGGAACTGGCCAGCGTCAAAGACCTGCTCGATTTGATCGAACGCGGCACCGTCGATAACGAACGCCTGGCCACGCTGCACGGCCTGCTCGGCAAGCTGGCGAAAACCCTCGGTATGGTCGGCCTGAGCTCGGCTGGCGCAACGCTCGCCAGTCAGCTGCAGGTGGTTGCCGGCTGGAACGATGGCGAGCCAATCGAGGTGCCGGCCCTGCACAAGATGGCCGACGCCGTGCTGTATGTGGAAAGCATGGTCGCCAGCCTGGAAAGCGGCGAGCGCCGCGAAGCCCGGCCGCCGGAAGTGCAGCCCGGCGACGAGGCCACCTCGTTTGCCCAGCACCAACTCAACGAAGCCCGGATCGTGGTGGTAGATGAGGCGCAAGCCGGCCTGGCCCTGGCTAAGCGCGCCATTACCTCGTACCTGGAATCCAACGGCGACAAGCTGCACCTGGCCAATGTGCCGTTCAGCCTGCAAGCCGTCCGCGGTGGCCTGTGGTTTCTCAACCAGGAGCGCGCGGCGCTGCTGGTGGGGGCCTGTGGCGACTATATCCAGACGCACATGCTGGAGGCTGCACAAATGCCGTCCGAACAGATGCTGGAAACCCTCGCCGATGCCCTGACCAGCCTCGAGTACTACCTCGAAGGTGGCGCTGTGCTGCGGCCGGAAACCGTACCGAGCGTACTCGACCTGGCCGCCGAAAGCGTGCGTGCCCTGGGGTTGCAGGTGGCCGCCTGATGAGCAAAAGCTGGGTTCCCGCCGTACTCGATACCAGCGCCCCTGGCGGTTGGGCCCTGGCGCATTTTCGCCAGGGTTTTATGGCCGACAGCAATGGCGTGCTGTTCCCCCGTGACTGGCTGAAGCGCCAGGACTTGCCAGCGTTCGACGAGCATGGCCTCGGCCATTTCGACGGCGATGCCATCTACCTGCTGGACTTTGCCCACGCCCCTGAATTGCCGGGCTGCGCGTTGCTCGGCCTGCGCCAGCATATGATGCAGGCCGATGCCGATACCTTCCACCTGTTGGGCTTTGCCGCGCAGATTGCCACCTGGGCCGATAACTACCGCTTCTGCGGCAGCTGCGGTACACGCACCGTGCGCTCGAAAACGGACCGTTCGGCCAGTTGCCCGAATTGCGAGGTGGCTCATTACCCGCGTCTGTCGCCGAGCATGATCGTGCTGGTTACCCGTGGGGATGAAGTGCTGTTGGCACGGTCGCCGCGTTATGTGCCGGGCATGTACAGCACCTTGGCCGGTTTCGTCGAGGCGGGCGAGTCGGTGGAGCACTGCGTGGCGCGCGAGGTGCGCGAAGAGGTGGGGGTGGAGATCCAGAATATCCAGTACCTGGGCAGCCAGGGCTGGCCGTTCCCGCACTCGCTGATGCTGGGCTTTCATGCCGAGTACGCCGGCGGCGAGATCGTCAAGCAGGAAGAGGAAATCGAAGACGCGCAGTGGTTCAAGCTCGATAACTTGCCGCCGTTGCCGGCCTCGCGTTCGATTGCCCGCTACCTGATCGACCTGTATGTGGCGCGCCGCCTAGGCTTGCCCGAACCAGTGCTGCCACGCTAGCCGCGCGGTCAGGGCCAGCACCACCAGGATGAACACCGGGCGGATAAACTTCGAGCCGCCCGAGATCGCCGTACGCGCCCCCAGAAATGCCCCGGCCATCAGCGCCACGCCCATGCTCAAGCCGAGCACCCAGGCCACTTGCCCGCCGACGATAAACACCGCCAGCGCGGTGATATTGCTGACGAAGTTCATCGTCCGCGCCACGCCGCTGGCGCGCAGCAGGTCGAGCGGGTAGAGCAGCAGCGAACTGACGGTCCAGAACGCGCCGGTACCTGGCCCGGCCACGCCATCGTAAAACCCCAGGGTAAAGCCTTGCGGCCATTGCCGGCGGCGTGGGATCGGTGCGTCGCTGTTCACCGGCGCCGTAGGCGTGCGGCTGAACAGCAGGTACAGGCCGCAGGCAAATACCACCGCCGGCAACATCTGCATCAGCCATTCGGCGGGCAGCCAATGGGCCACGGCGGCGCCCAGGGTCGAGCCCACGGCAGTGGCGATCAGGGCGTAGCGCCAGGCGCTGGGGTCGAACAGTTTGCGGCGGTAGAAGGTCAGGCTGGCGGTGGCCGAGCCAAAGGTGGCGCACAGCTTGCTGGTGCCCAGGGCCAGGTGGGGTGGCACGCCGGCAGTGAGCAGGGCGGGCATGGTCAGCAGGCCGCCGCCGCCGGCGATGGCGTCGATAAAGCCGGCGATAAAGGCGACGCCGGCAAGGATCAGCAGGGTGCTGGGGTCTACAAGCAAATCGAAAGGCATAAAAAAGGTCGACTGGTGTCAGATTGCGCCGAATGCCGGCTGGCCGTGGACGGGGCGGCTGCGCATAATGCCGCCTATTTGCCGCAGAAGGAATTGGCTTTATGCAGTATGACGGTCTGGCGTGGGGCATTGCCCTGCTGGCGTTACTGGCCGTAGTGGTCGCCGCACGGATTCTGCTGAACCGCAGCTGGTTTCTCGGCTGGTTGCGCGGCACCGTGGGCTTGGCCTTTGTGGCCATCGCCGCAGTGATTGGCGTGGTGGCCTATGACCTGGTGAGCTACGACGCCCTGCCGCAAGACAAGCCCATCGTCACCCTGAGCTTCCAGGCCGATGGCCCGCAGCGCTACCGGGTGACCCTGCTGGAAGGCGCCAACGAGCGCAGCGTCGAACTGGAAGGCGACCTCTGGCAGCTGGATGCGCGGATGTTCGAGTGGCGCGGGCTGGCCGCCTTGATTGGCCTGCAACCGGGCTATCGGCTGGAAAAACTCTCCGGGCGTTTTCTTGCCATCGAGCAACAGGAGTTGGCCCAACACGCCACCGCCGCGCTGGCCCGCAGCCCCTACGGTATCGACCTGTGGCGCTGGCTGCGCCTGGGCCAGCACGACCTGTTTCTATTCAAGCCACAAGCGCTACGCGTGACCTACCTGCCGATGGCCGATGGCGCGGTATACGCCGTCAGCCTGTCGCCCACCGGCTTGATGGCCAAGCCGTTGAACCAGGCGGCGGATCAAGCGTTGAAGGATTGGAAG